>JAZQSR010000063.1:0-1890 GCA_045630225.1 Treponema sp.
GTCCTGACCAATAACATACTGGTCAAGATACTCCTTGAATTGCTTTGGTGTAGGCACATCATCAAGCTCAATGGGCTCTAAGTCCATCTCTTCATCTTCCAGAATACTCTGGCAAACAGCTACACATTGATTACAGATGTAAATATCGTTGGGGCCAGACACCATACGACGACTCTGTTCTGCAGGTTTACCGCAAAATGAACAGAATTGCCCGTTATTTCTTCGTGCCATGTTCCCTCCGTGGTAGAATCTGGTCTACAATTCCGTATTCCAGTGCATCTTGGGCTGACATATAGTAGTCACGCTCCATATCTGCCTCCACCACATCGGCAGCCTTACCAGTATGAGATGCAAAATAATCGATAGTGAGCCGCTTCAGCCGTTTGATTTCCTTTGCTTGAATAGAAATGTCAGAGGCCTGTCCCTGAACTCCTCCCCAAGGTTGATGAATCATAACTCGGGAAGAGGGTAGGGCAAAACGTTTTCCTGGTGTTCCGCTAGCCAAAAGGATGGCAGCCATACTGGCAGCTTGTCCAAGACAAATGGTCTGAGTATCGCATTTAATTGACTGAATTGTGTCGTAAATGGCCAACCCAGCTGTGACAGATCCACCAGGAGAATTGATATAAAGACTAATATCCTTATCTGAATTCTGAGAATCCAAGAAAAGAATCTGTGCTACTACCAAATCAGCACTCATATCATGGATTTCACCATCAATAAAGATAATCCTATCTTTTAACAGGCGAGAATAAATGTCATAGGAGCGCTCATGCCCACCAGTTTGTTCAACAACGATGGGCACCATAGTATTCATTCGTTCAATCATTACTTGTCCTTAATACCAAGGCAGATTATCTTTTGAACAGGTCTGCAAAAGAAATCTTGTCACCCTTTGTAACCTTTACTTCTGCAAACAGTTGACTGTACAATTTTTGTTCCTTGGTATCATCTATAAGATACTCTTTTGAACGGGGGTCCGCATAGTGCTTTTTCACTTCTTCTACAGAAACTCCTGATTTTTCTGCAATATTTTCCATCTCTTTTTCAATTTCTTCAGGAGTTACAGTGATATTTCTATCCTTCAACAGAGATTCTACTACAATGCGACTCTTGAGCATCTTTTCTGCGTCTCCAGTCCATTCGGTAAGCATGGTTTCCTTGCTCTGGCCAGAAGATGCAACCAGCTTATCCAGCTGTTCTGTGGTTGTACCGAACTGCTGAGCCATCATTCTCCAGCGATGATCCAATTCAGCTCGTACCATGGATTTAGGCAAATCGAACTGGTTCTTTTCTACCAGCTGCTCCAACAAGGCATTAGACTTGATTTCGTTTACTCTTCTTTCCTTGATGGCTTCCATGTTCCGCTTGATGTCGGTCTTCATATCCTCGAGGGTATTGTACTTTTCGTTTACATCCTGAGCCAACTCATCGTCCAAGTCGGGGAGGTTGCGAACCTTGAGAGCAGTAATAGTAACCTTAATTTTCTTTGTAGTACCAGCCAAATCCTTATCTTCAAAATCAGCATCGTAGGTTTTGGTGATTTCCTTTGTCTCGTTCTTCTTCATGCCAACAACATCGTCATCAAACTTGAAGATATTCTGTCCGCTACCAATGGTGAATACAAAGTCCTGGCGCTGTGTTCCTTCCAATTCAGAACCATCTTCTGCCAATTCACAATAATTTACTGTTGCAATGTCATCCTTTACTGCAGCTTCATCGTCCTTCTTATCCACAACCATGGCGTTGCGCTCACGAATCTGCTGAAGTTCAGTGTTTAATTCCTCTTCACCGATTTCTACTACAGGCTCTTCAATGGTAATTCCATCAAGTTTTTCAATCTTAACAGTGGGGAATACATCATAAGTAACAGTGAATGTTAAATCTTTT
>JAZQSR010000064.1:0-1469 GCA_045630225.1 Treponema sp.
CCATTGAGGAGCTTTTGGGTCTGGAAATCTTTGGAGAACCCATGTATGCTCAAAACGGCACAGGATATGTCAAAGACTGGCTTGATTTTACCCCCAAGAGTCAAGTTGACCTAACCAAGCATGAGCAAAGGGAACCCGAAAAGTTGCTTGCAGCCAAGGCGCAATGGCCCGAATGGTATGAGCGGCGCATTGTACATAAGCAGCCGCCCAGACAGAGCGGTCATTGGCATATCAAGCGGGACCTTTATGACTGGTACAAGAAGCAGATTCAAGATAATGCCCATGTGGGCTGTCGATATTACCGACTGTACACACTTGCTCAATATGGGGCCAAGTGCGACATACCTTTCGATGAAGTCAAGCAAGACTGCATCAAAATTGGGGGTATCTTCAAGCTGGTGGGAGATGTTCCCCTCGAAGACTGGGAGATTGAGAAAGCCTATGCAGCCTATTACGATTACAGAGCCTTTGAGTCCACCATTGATTTCATCAATTCCAAGGCCCATTTGAACATCGAGAAAAACAAGCGGAACGGACAGAAGCAGTATGACCACCTACAGGCCGATGTTTTGTATAACAAGGTCACAGGCCGTCCTACAGTCAACACCTGTAAGACCAACAGGGAGCTATCCCTTCAGTATATGCGGGAGAATGGCTTGGTTACGGGCCGACCCGCTGGCTCTAGCTCCAAGCGGGAGCAGGTGGAAGCATGGCAGAGCCAGCACCCAGACGGCACAAAGATGGAGTGCCACAGGGACACAGGAATGTCACGCAGTACCATAGACAAGTGGTGGTTGTCAGCTTGATGGCTACCAGGCCGCTGGAGACCCCAGAATCGAAAATGCGAAGTTATGTAAACCAGAGGGTATCGAAAGAGGCTCATGGCTCCCAGAGCCGCCAGAGGGCCTCGGAATATCATCTATACTTTAGATGCCCCTGAAAGGGGCCAGGAGTACGACCCATGAAGTAACAGACCCCATCCAAAGCTTTGAAAGGTTAGGAGCCACCGACCCAGTTGTCGGTGGCTCTTTTTTTGTTATCGCTCCCTATCATCCAAACTCTGTTGCTGGTTTTTACCCTTAAACCATGATAAAAAGCTCTCAAATATACTTCTTTCTTCAAGAAATTCCTTTAATGCGGATACTTTCTGCTTTAATTTGTTGGTTTCTGCCTGCAAAGCATGGATAATGCTGTTTTTCTCCCATAGCTGGGCCTCAAGTTCCCGCACGGCAACCTCAGCCTCGTAGCGAGCCTGTGCCCGTATGGCTGCCTCAGCTGCCTGGGCCTCGGTCTTGCTCTGGATGGCCCGCTCGGCTGCCTGTCTGGCTTGCTCGGCGGTCTGGGTGGCTTCCTCCACCTCCATCTCGACCAGCAGTTGCTTTGTTTCCAGTAAATCCAAATCTTTCTGTGCAGCTTTTCTTGCCTTTTCTGTTATTTCTGCCCGTTCTCTGGATTCTTGCACGATTTTA
>JAZQSR010000065.1:0-6048 GCA_045630225.1 Treponema sp.
TTCATTTTGCCCTCCAAAAAATTTAAGAAGCTATAAATTTATTGATAATGCAAAAAAAATCAATATAAAAACCTTATGTTCGATGTTTTTTTACAGTTTTTTCTACAATACCAATCAAAAAATCCGCAGTTACTGCCAACAAAGCAATGAGCATACTGCCTGCCAAGGTCATGGCCTTGTTATTGGTGGTAATTCCACGATATACCGCCACTCCCAAGCCACCAGCCCCAATAAAGGAGGCAACTCCAGAAAGGGCCAGAGTCATGACGGTCATATTTCTGATGCCAGCTACAATCACTGGCAAGGCAAGGGGAAGGCGAATCCGTAGCAAAACCTGCCAACGGGTACTTCCCATGGCAGTAGCAGCCTGCACCATTACCGGACTTACGGTGGTCATGCCAGTGTAGGTATTGCGAACCATGGGAAGCAGGGCATAAATGGTAAGGGCAATAATGGCGGTGGTATTGCCGATTCCAGAAAAAGGAATGAGAAAGCCCAACAGAGAAATAGAGGGAATGGTGTACAAGAGATTTATTAAGCCGATGGAGGGCTTGGAAATAAGGCGAAATTCACTGACAAGGATTCCGATAACCAGCCCCAGCACCATGGCAATGGAAATGGCGGTAAAGGAAATCCACAGATGCTCACCTAAAAGCTCCAGAAAAAAATCTTGACGTGACCTCATAAGCTGTAAGGCCTTAGAGACAATTCCCATTACCCTTACCCTACTCTGTTTACAGGATTTCCCTGCTGAAAGGCCTTAATGTTGTCTGCTGCAATAGCCATAAGACGACTGCGGGCTTCTTGGGTGGCCCAAGCAATGTGGGGAGTGATGATGCAGTTGGGAATCCCCAGCAAGGGATTGTCCTGTGCCATAGGTTCTTTGCACACTACGTCGGTAGCATACCAAGCCACCTCACCAGATTTCAGGGCAGTGGCCATATCCTGTTCATGTACCAAGGGACCACGAGCAGTGTTGATAATGATAACACCCTTCTTCATCTTGGCAATGGAGGCAGCACAGATGAGATTTTCTGTCTGGGGAGTCAGAGGAGAATGTAAGGAAATTACATCGGCAGTGGCAAGGAATTCATCAAATTCCAAGGGTAGAATGCCACTGTCCTGAGGGATTTTTGAAGGAGTGCGGGTACAGCAGACAACCTTCATTCCCAGGGCCTGAGCAATGGCTGCCACAGACTTTCCAATGCTTCCATAACCAAAAATTCCTAAGGTCTTGCCCCAAAGCTCAATCTGGGGACTTTTCCAGTAGCAAAAATCCTTTGATGTAACCCATTCTCCTGCATGAACAGAATCACTGTGCTGCTGAACATGACAGCAGGCTTCCAGCAAGAGGGCAAAGACAAACTGAGCCACCGCTTGGCTACTGTAGCCAGGCACATTGGTAACGATGATATTTTTTTGTCGGGCTACTTCCAAGTCCACCACGTTGTAGCCAGTGGCCAACACGCCTACATACTTTAAGCTAGGACAGGCTTCCATTACTTCCTTGGAAATAATGGTCTTGTTGGTAAGGATAATAGGGGCATCGCCAATCCGTTCCACCACCTGTTCAGGGGCAGTTCTCTCGTATACAGTCAAATCCCCCAGAGCCTCTACAGGGCTCCAGCTAATGTCACCGGGATTTAAGGCATAGCCATCAAGTACTACAATCTTCATATTTTACTCCTTCTATATATTTTAACCTTTTAAGAAACTATAGGGTTCTAGATGATACAGAGGAACAAGGGGGATTAAAATGGGAGTGTTCTTTATGTAACACTGATATTCAGGGTCGTCTCCGTAGTTCTTGTTCTGACGGATTTCCAGACGACGGGCACCACCGAACATGATGTACACAATAGCCAAATAGCCCAAAACAGAAATAATCCACTGACTCACCCTTTGGTTAGAACCAATACCAGAAATGAAGCAGCCTGTCCAAAAGATAATTTCTCCCAGATAATTGGGACAACGGACAATCTTGTACAAGCCTGTGTCACAGAAGCGATGGGGATTTTGTTGCTTTGACTGGTATTTTTGCAGGTCAGCCCAGGATTCTAAACCAATGCCAATGGCCATTACAAGTCCACCAATACTTGCCCACACCCAATTGGTGGGAAGCATACGGGATACGTTATCCAGTCGGGAAAAGACGGGAGACACCTGCATGACGTAGAGTATTGCTGCAGAAAGCCAAACCATCAGCTTAAAGGGAAAGGTAATGGGCTTACTGGTTTGTGTCAATTCAGGAAGAGCCTTTTTATAAGAGGTGCTTTTCATTTCTCGGATCAGCAAAAAGGTGCTCAGCCGCAAGCCGTACAAAATCAGCAAAAAGCACAAGGTAAAAGAAGATGGTTGCAAGCAATCGCTATACATGACAATAATGGCCACAGAACAACCCACGATGGATAAACCGTAACCAACAGAGATAAAATAGAGGAAACGATACCAACCTAAACCACTGATAACTAATGCCACACAAAACAAGGCAAGAAAACTGCTAGAAAACACCATGGAGGCAGTATAGCATAGGTTCAATGAAATTAAAAGCGGTGGGAGCTTGGCCAGTGAATCCCCTCAGCCTTACGCTTCGCTACGCTCAGAGGGCGGCTGTTCGGAGGTTCCCCGGCCAGCTCCCACCAAGTTTTTCGTTCATGGGGCTATACTGCTGGGTAGATGGGGCTAGTTCTAGGGGTTGGTGTAAAAAGTCCCTTCTGCCCAAACTAAAAAAATCCCTGTCTCCTCACCTTTTGGGAAAAGACAGGGCCTTATCTGTATCACGTCACTATTTTTTAATTAGGCAGACTAGTCAAAGTATCGCAAGTTATCCATGTTGAAAATATCCACAGGATCATTGTGGTCTGACTTTTCCTTCAATCTTCCAACCCATTGATCCATGGGAACATTTGTCCTAATCAATTCATTCAAATTGTCACAAAAATTCCGTTCCAATTGCCAGATCTTCTTATCCTGAGCGACAATTTCGAACAACAATGCCTCAATACCATTTGAGATAAACATCCCAGAGAAAAAGCCCTTGAGATTTTGCAGCTTTCCAAAATCTGCAGCGTAGCACCAAATACAAATCAGATTCTTGGCCTTGATCAAGTCCTTGTTGTCCTCGTCTACGGCATAATTATTATCAAAATCCTTACATCCTAATCCGTATCCGTATAAACCATCTGGGGAACCGTGGCCAGCTAAAATCAAGGTATCGGTTTCTTCGCTTATGGCCTTGTCGATATCCTTTCTCGTTACATTGTCCTTCCCAATTGTGATTACCTTGCAATCCAGGTTTGCCCAGATATTGTTCAAGATAAAAGTGTCATTGTCTCCAGTATAAGATAAAATCGCTGTCATTTCTTTAGTCCTCCAAAATAAATAAATAGCTGATGGTTGTTACTGTCTTCCGATATTCTGAAAAAATATCTTAATATCCCAATATTTCCTCCTTACACTGCAAAGCCAACTCTGCTATCAAGATCTAGGTCCTTTTCCTCCTGAATGGCACACAGCTCGTCAACAATCATCTGGGCAGAAATGTCCTCTTCATCCATAAAGCGGATTTTTCCTGCCAGACGACTAAAATCACCTGGTGTTACAGAATTGAAACGCAACAACTTGGAAAGGCTCACCTCATCCTGTTCCTGCTGGGAACCATCCTGCTGGAAACCATCCCCCTGGGAACCATCCTGAGAAAGGCTTCCCTTGGGGAAATATGCTGGAAAGAATTTTTCCAGCAGGGTCTTGATTCCCGCCTCTTCCATGGGCTTGAACTCCACCGTAATGTGGAATCGCCGTAAAGAGGCCTTGTCCAGAATATGCTTGAGGTTTGTGGTACAAATCAAGATTCCAGGGAACTCCTCCATCTGTGTCAAAAACTCGTTTACACTTGTCCTCTCCCAGCTGCGATCTGCATTATTCCTGTCTGCAAAGAATGAGTCTGCCTCGTCAAATAAGAGAATCATGTCCTGTTCAGTGGCCTCTGCAAAGGCTTTGGCAATATTTTCTTCCGTTTCACCAACCCATTTGCTCATGATATCGGAAACACGTTTCAGCAAAATCTTCTTTCCAAGCATCTCGGACAAATACCGTGCAAACTCTGTCTTTCCAGTTCCAGACACACCGTAAAACAGCATCCTCACCCCAGTATCCGTTCCGCTTACCATCCTGTTCTTTTTAGCGAAGGACTTTGCGTTCTTCAACATCTTCACAATGGACTCAGCCCCCATGGAAGTGTTCAAGACGGAGCTGTCGTAGGAGGTGGCCACATTGCACCGCATCTTATTGGCTCCATTTATCAGCAGGGAATTCTCCCGCAGCACCACCTCCGTATTTCTCAGCAGAACCTTGTCATCAGCATCCTTGAAACTTGAAATGGCTGTTACAATATTGTCAACAGATGCCCCAGTAATATTGTACTTTTCAAATTTCTTCATAATGCTCCTCTGCAATGGCTCGGAAATACTCAGGGGCTCCAGCTTAGATAGCAGGATGTTGTCCAAGGTATCCTTGGGCATTGAGCCAAAGTGGCAGGACATGGTGAATCGCCGCTTGGTGGAGGCATCAATACTCTTGATGTAGTTCACAATCCATATCACCTTGTTTTGACTATTGTCCAGCATTTTGTTGACCAGTCCCTTCTTTTTGCTGACTACAGGTCCCCAAATGCCTATTTCAATACCAGCCAACATGGAGTCAGCCTCGTCAACAATCAAAATTGAATCCTGCCTATTCAAGGAAAGCAGGAGGCTCAGCTTGCACAGGGCATTTTTTTCGTTGCTGAACTCGGACTCGTTCCTAAACAGGATAACCTTTTTTCCCGTTGTCTTTGCCAAGGCCTTGGCATATTCAGTTTTCCCGCTACCAGGCTTACCGTACAGCAGGACGGAAACAGGCTTTTCTCCTCGCAACATTTTGTACAAGACCTGAGTTTTGGACTTGGCAACCGAGAAACTTTCCAAATCATAGGCATCCTGAAAGTCAATCTCCTGGATAAGCTCAGAGAAATACAGATTCAGGTTTTGGTTTTCCAAAACACATACGAAATCATCTGACAAGCAGCCCTCCTCTTCAAGAAAGCCATAATTAACTAGCTTCTGATCCCTGCGGAGGATCTTGGAGTATGCCTGGCTTGTAAGGCCAAGGACTGCCATGATGATGTCATCGTAGCTCATGTCCATCCCATCCAATGCCAGGCGAGTAAAATCTGGGAAGGTGGAGAGGCGGTACTGCAATTGGAGTACCCGCAATTCATTTTCAGAGAGCTCTACTTCCTTCCGCAAGAAATCCACATCAGACAGATCATTGATTTTCTGCTGGTATTTTTTCTTGATTTTGGTAGCCAACACAGTATCCACGGAAAGCTTGCTGGAAGAAAGAATTTTATCTTCCTCACAGAAGAATCCCAGATATATGAGCTTTGCAAACAATCCGGACAACATGTCGTTAGAGTCCTCAGCCATAATGAGCCTAAAGAAATTCAATTCTTGGTCTGTTATGCTACTAGAATCCTTACCTAGTATTTGCTCGTCCATTTCGTACCTTGCTCGTGGATACTTTTTCATCAAGTGATTTCTGGCTAAAGACAAATACCCCCGCTCTTCCAAATCCGTTACGCATCCTTCCAAGGCAGCTGACAATGACTCAGTCTTTCCAAGTCTCTTTGCAATGTCCCCTATAATTTCAGCTACTTCCAAGGGAAAATCAATGTCTCGGCAGTTTTTAGAAATTGCGTACAAATAATAGGCATAGCTATACAATTCTGATGTAGAAAGATCCTTGTACAGTCTACTAGGTCTTCTCAGCATTCTCATTCGTCTTACTCGTTTTCTACTAGCTAACATAAATATCTCCTAAAAAATTGATTGTGCATTAACTACAACTTACACAGGACATGATCATTCCAACGACTTTGAAAGCACCACCCTACTGTAAGTCACCACAGAAATACCCACAAGAAATTTTATTTCATGTTATCCAACCAATCATTTTAGGCTCATTTCAATGTGTTCATATACCTCCTTTTACCCTCAAAATTAAGAAAAA
>JAZQSR010000066.1:0-2159 GCA_045630225.1 Treponema sp.
CAGGGTGGAGCCCATGTGGTGGAATTCTTTGGTGTGGTGGGCTTGCCCTTCTTGAAGTATCAGGAGGTGCTGAATCCCACACCAGTTCGTACCATCATCAATTACGATAGCGAATAATCGTACCCTTGGATTTGAGCTTGCCGCCTGTTTAGGTGGCAAGTTTTTTTATAGGAAGTTTTATGAATCCACACATCTACACAGCAGCCCTTATTGGAACGGGCCGCATTGGTTTTTCTCTTGGTCTAGATAAAAAGCGGGAGCAGCCTGCCTCCCATACCATGGCCTTGTTGGCCAACAAGAGGATTCATCTGGTGGCTGGATGCGACTGCAATGAACAGCATCTTGCTGAATGGGGCAAGTTTACCAAGGTGCATCGACTCTATGCCTCCACCCAGGAGTTGCTTGAAGGGGAAAGGGCTGCTACAGGTTCTGTTCCCCACATCATTACGGTGGCGGTGAACGAGGCTGCCCATCACGAGACTGCCTTGGAAGTGATTAGAGCCCAGCCCCGCCTTGTGATTTTGGAAAAACCAGTAGCCCTCAATTCAACTTTAGCCACCAAGATTCAAGAGGAAGCGGAACATCATCAAGTTCCAGTTCTTATTAACCACGAGCGGCGTTTTGCTCAGGACTACCATCTTGCCCGCCACCTGATGGGAGAAATCGGTGAGATTCAGCAGGTGTCTGCAGCCCTTCATTCAGGCTTGCGGGTGTATTCAGCCAAGGAGGAGGAAACTGGGTTCTATAGCCTCATCCATGACGGCACTCATTTGGTGGATATCGTTCGCTTTTTGTTGCAGGATATAGAATTGGAAAAACCAGTGCTTTCTGGAGTCCATTGGGATCAGGAGCATATGCTCAGAAACATGACCGTAACCTATTCCTGTGGGACATGTCCTGCCGTTCAGTTTACTATTTCTGGTCGCAGTAAATTCTTTGGCTTTGAGATAGATATTCTGGGAACTTTAGGGCGAATTCGTCTTGGGAATGGGTTCTTCCACTTTTATCAAAGTAAAGAATCAAAGCTTTATTCTGGCTTCCGTTCTCTGGAAGAAGTTTCTGGTAATTTCAGCTATCAAGTGGAAGGAAGAAGCCAGATTGGACGGCTGAAGAAGGGGCGATTTGCAGGAAAGACTGGGTATTTTTCAGGAATGGTGCAAAATGCCGTGGATTTTCTTGACGGAAGGGTAGCCCTAGGGTCCAGTTTGGAAAAAGGCATTGCCACTCTCAGGATTCTGGAGGAGATGAAGGACTTGGTGCTACAAAGTCGTTAAAATTCTTAGAAAAATTTGCATGGAGGCTTGGGGTAAACTATCCTTATGGTATAGGCAGTAAAAATTGCTGCTTAAAATCAAACCTATAGAGGAATTGAACATGAAGAAAACTGAAGCTTCCAAACCCCACGAAACTCCTTCAGATAGCACCACCACTTGGGTCTGTACTGTCTGTGGCTATGTACACACAGGTTCTGAGCCACCAAACAAGTGTCCTAAATGTGGGGCTCCCAAGGAAAAGTTCAAGCGACAGTGATACTGTGGCCGTGATGGCAGTGGCCAGGATTGCAGGATTCCTTCCCTAGGATTGAATGACTCGATTCAATCCTAGGGATTTTTTACATATAGAATGCATATCACAATTATTTAAACGACTTCATCATCTTTTTAACTTATCTAACACGTCCTGTATGGACTGAAACAAATCATTTTGTAATGTTGTCACTTGAATTGCAGTGAGGGTAACTGGCTGCTTCTCTATTTCGACTTGTTTATCTTTCATTTGAAAAAGTTGATCTGGTTGTATATTCAACGCCCGAGACATGAGAATGAGTAGGTCAAAGGAGGGTTTCGTGACTCCACACTCGATGTTTCCGATGGTTCCATTGGATACAACACAGAGTTCTGCTAATTTAGCCTGAGATAGTCCTGCTTCTTTTCTATAATGTTTTAAATTCGATATAAAACATTGCTGGTATGTATCCATAATACTCACTATAAATGAGAAATCTTTCTATTGACACAAAGTAATAATGAGTGATACCATAATTCTAGTACTCATTTAAAATGAGTTCAAATACTTCTGGTGAAAAATATCTCCCCCGTCACGGTGTTTCGGCCCGGGCGGGTGGGGATTTTTATAGAATGAGGATGCAGTTGTGGAAT
>JAZQSR010000067.1:0-18279 GCA_045630225.1 Treponema sp.
CCGACTTATGAGGGAGCGGATTTTGCCCGTGGAGACTATGATCTGTATTCCACCCCTTTGTGGATTGACCTGGCAGCAGATAAAATGGAACAGGCTCTTTCCCTTGACTTGGAGGCTGATGTGCTGGACGAACAGGTACGATTGCTGAATATTGAGCTACGTACTACAACTCAGCGTGTAAACCTCTTTGAAAAGGTAAAGATTCCTGAAACGAAAGCTAATATCAAGAAGATTACCGTCTACTTGGGTGACCAGCAGGTTGCCGCCGTTGTTCGTGGTAAGATTTCTAAGAAAAATCTTGAACGGGTGGCACAAAAGGCTGACAAGGAGGTATCTGAATGATTGTACCTATGAAAAAGGTTTCCTTTGTATTGTTGGAAGAACATCGAAAGGAAGCCCTAAAGAAAATGCGTCGGCTTGGTGTGGTGCATTTGGAAAAGGTTAATGGTGCCAGTGAAAAGCTCACTGAGTTCAAGGATACCTATTCCAAGGCAGAAACAGCCTATGCAATCCTGTCTGAAATCAAGTTGCCTAAGAAGGCTGTTTCCACAGCTACCTTTGACCGGGACAAGGTTCTGGCTAAGGCTGAGGATGTAGTGGCTCTTGCTGATAGGAAAAAGCTGTGTAAGGATATTATTTCCGCCCATACCTTGGAGTTGGAGCGGTTTGCTGGCTGGGGAGATTTGGATGTAGAAAACTTCCAATATCTTGCAGGGAAGGGTATCATCCTTTCTTTGTATGAGATTCCTCGAGAAGCATATTTATCCATACCAGAAACCATCCAGACTATGGTGGTAAATGAGAACAAGTCTTTGGTACGGTTCCTGCTGATTCAGCATGGTGAAGCTGGTGCCACCTTGGCTCAGGTTTCCCGTCCTGCTGAAATGCCAGCCGAAGCTTATGCTGTCCCTATGATCAGCTCTTCCTCCAAGAAATTGCGGGATGAAATTGTTGCTTTGAAGGACGAAATTGTCTCCATTGACAAGGCTTTGGAAGAGGCTGCTCTTGATAGACAGTTGTTCAAGCAGTACTGTTCCGTTGTGGGAAAGGATATCGAATTCGAAAATATTTTCTCTGGAATGGGACGGGAAGAAGACACCGAGGAAGGGCGTCCTTACATGGCATTGTGCTGGCTCACTGGTTACGTGCCTACAGAGGATGTGGCTGGAGTTCAGGCTGCCGCTAAGGAAGAGAACTGGGCTGTAGTTGTGTCTGATCCTGGAGAAGAGGATGAGGTTCCCACCAAGCTCAAGAATAATAAGTTTGTCAGCTTGATTTATCCTGTATCTGACTTTTTGGGTACCGTACCAGGATATCGGGAATATGATATTTCTGGTTGGTTCCTGTTGTTCTTCTGTATCTTCTTCGGCATCATCTTTGGTGACGGTGGATATGGTTTGTTAATGGTACTTGCTGCAGTTTTTGCAGATATTGCTGCCGTAACAAAAAAGAAGAAGATTCCTCCTGCATACAACTTGCTGTTGTTGTTGGGATTTTTCACCATGGCTTGGGGTGCAGTTACCTGTACTTGGTTTGGTTTAAGCACCGATTTGTTGCCAAGCTGGCTTACTGGCCTGTCCTTGCAACCAATATCAAATGCTTATGCCGCCATTTCTCCCGAGAACGAGGCATTGGTAAAGCAGAATCTTCAGATTTTCTGCTTTATGCTGGCTCTCATCCAGCTTTCCATTGCCCACTTGAAGGGAATTGTACGGTACATTAAGTCACCAAAATGCCTTGGAGAATTAGGTTCCCTGTTACAGTTATGGGGTATCTTCTTTGTGGTATTGAACATGGTTGTTAAGTTGGATACCTTCTGTGGTATTCCTACCATGGGAACAATGGTACTGGGTGTTGTTGGAGTTGGTTTTGCATTGAGCTTTATTTTCTCCAATTACGAGGGAAGTCTTGGAGCTTCCATTTTGGAAAGCTGCAAGAATATCGTTTCTGTGCTTTTGGGCGTGGTAAACGTATTCTCCGACATCGTATCCTATATCCGTCTGTGGGCCGTTGGTCTTGCAGGTGGTGCAATTTCTGCCACAGTGAATGATATGGCTGGCCCCATGTTGGGTGGTGCCATCATCTTCCTAGGAGTGTTGTTGCTGGTGTTCGGTCATGGCTTGAACATGATCTTGAACGTATTGTCTGTTATTGTTCATGGTGTTCGCTTGAATACACTGGAGTTCTCCAGCCACTTGGGAATGTCATGGTCTGGTTTCGCTTATGAGCCCTTCTGTGAAGGTGCTGATAATAAATAGAGTTCTTTTTTAGGAGTATAATATGATTGGAATGTTTGGTGCAGCATGTGTTCTTGGTATTGCAGCTATCGGTTCTGCAATTGGTATTGGATGTGCCGGTCAGGCAGCTATTGGTGCTTGGAAGCGTTGTTACATGAACAACAAGCCCGCTCCCTTCATCCTGACTGTTTTTGCTGGTGCCCCTCTTACCCAGACCATCTATGGATTTCTGTTGATGCAGAATATGATTAACTCCACCAAGGATGGACTTTTCTTGTTGGCTTTGGGTATCTTCTCTGGTCTCGCTATGGCTGCTTCTGCTGTATTCCAGGGAAAGGCTGGTGCCGCTGGTTCTGATGCTCTTGGTGAAACAGGAAAGGGTTTTGCCCAGTACATCATGGTTGTAGGTCTTTGTGAAACTGTTGCTTTGTTCGCAATGGTATTCTCTATGATCGTACTGTAAGAAAAGGAGACTTCATGCATCACACACGTCAAGTGTTTATTGGTGGTGCGGGAAGAACAAAAAGACTGGGTATCGGTGGTTCATCACCGGTATCCATCCAAACTATGTGGAAAGAGGGCATTACCGAAATCCTTCAGGATCGGGATGCCCTTTTGTCTATTGTTCACCGCATGGAAAAATTACAGGCTCTTGGGTGCGATATCATTCGCTTTGCAGTGCCCGATATGGCCAGTGCCGATGCTCTGGTACTTTTGGCCAAGGAAACAGACATTCCTTTGGTGGCAGACATCCACTTTGACTACAAGCTGGCATTGCGGTGTTTGGAAGGAAATGTAGCCAAAATTAGAATCAATCCCGGAAACATTGGGAGTCGAGATAGGGTAGAAGCCGTTGTAGCCCGCTGTAAGGAGAAAGGTGCTGCTATTCGTATTGGCGTAAATACCGGTAGTTTGCCCCAAGATATTGCTGCTGATGTGCGGGACGGCAAGCTTACTCGTGCTCAGGGCCTTTCCCAAACAGCTGCCCGTGAGGCTGAAGTATTTGACAGCCTTGGCTTTGACCAGTTTGGTGTTTCCATGAAGGCTTCCTCAGTTAAGGAAACGGTGGATTCCAACAGGGATTTTGCTTCTCGCTTTGATATTCCCCTCCACGTGGGAGTAACAGAAGCAGGCCCTTTGGTGGGGGGCATTGTAAAAAGTACCTTGGCCTTTAGTCGTTTGCTGGAAGAAGGAATTGGTAACACTATTCGAGTCAGCCTGTCATCCACCCCTGACAACGAGGTTATCACTGCCCGTGAAATCCTTCGGGAGACAGGGCTACGTGATGGAGGGGTAAAGATTGTGTCCTGTCCACGGTGTGGTCGCAATGGCTTTGATGTACATGCCTTTATGGACAAGTGGGAGGCAGAGCTTCTTTCCATGGATAAGGATATTACAGTGGCCGTTATGGGATGTGTGGTGAACGGACCTGGAGAAGGAAAGCACGCTGACATCGGCATTACTGGCACTGGAGATAAGGTTACCATATTCAAACACGGAAAAATAGTTCAAACGGTTTCAGCAGAATCTGCCGATACTGTATTTAGAAAGGAATTGTTAAGTCTGTGAAAATGAGAAAACTAGTATTTGTCAGCATTACATTACTCATTAGTTCTATGGCCTTTGCCATTGATTTGCCCTTGTTCCAAAAATCTGCACGGCTTTTGGAGGATGCCCAATTTGCCTTTGATTCTGGTGAATATGGTAAGGCATTGTTATTGGCAGAGGAAGCAAAGCTTTTGCGTCAAAAGGAAGCAACTGAATCTCTTGATGCATTGAACGTAGCCCTTCATCCTCAAGAAGTGCAGAATGCTGGTGATAATATTCATGATGTTATTGCCGTTTTGCAATCTCGAGATGTGTATGATGTAGTTAATCTCATTGAATACACTACAAATGTTCATAATGGTACATTTTTTAATGGATCCATTACAGAGATTCAAGAACATCTTGCTGCTAAAAAGATTTTTCCTGAGGCAGCTCATCTTATGGCGAGAATCTATGAGTTTGAGGGAGAGTATGAGCTTTCTTATTCATACTATATGGATGCTTGGAATAATGCTGATATTTTGGATATTCCAGAAAGCAAGTATGACATATTGTATGATATGGCAAATCTTTCCTATAACTTTAATGATTACGAAAACTGTGAGAAGGCCTTGATGCTGATTATTGCCTCTGACCCATACTATGGAAACGCTGGTTTTACTACAGCACTGACTAATTCTGTTCAAAGAGGGTATAGTGCAGACAAGATTTTTAATCTTTATCGTGCAGATTGCTATCGGTCCATTCCTGCTTTTTTCCGTCTGACAGAGTTGTATGTGGAACAGGGACGGTACCAAGAGGCATTTAAGATGTCCTTGTTTGGAACCTTGTCTTCATTTACCCGCATGAATAATTTCTTGGAAAATCGTGTTACAGAGTTTCAGTATGAAAATCTACGAGAGTTTTTTCATATTGCAATTGATAACTACGAGTTGGCTGAATGGAGCATGGATCAAGGGTTTTGGCGGTGTTTTTATCGGCTTGCTGATTTAGGTTCACAAATGTTCCCCGAAAACGAGGATTTTGCCAAGGAGTTGTTGGTGGTAATTGCCCAAACTGCACCAGAAAGTTACTGGCGTCAATTGGCTGTTGCTAAACTGTAAACCTTAAATATCAAACAGATAAAAAAAGAGCCTGACTTGTGAAGTGTATTTCACGTGTCAGGCTTTTTTATTTATTTTTGTAGTTTTTAGTAGTGGAGTCCTATTCCAATTTCGATTTCAGGGCCTTTCTTATCTCTCCAGTCTTGCTCTAAAAGTCGTGCTCCAAGATCGAGACCTGCACTTGCTCGTACCTGAATGCTTCTCATTCTATCTGGATACACAACAACTTCAAGTCCTGCTGAATAAAATCCATCCTCAAGGTGTACCATGCAGTAGTCATCAGCTCCATATAAAGCAATATCAATAAAGGGTACAAGTTGCATTTCAAAGTCAAAGAACCTAAACCAAGAAGGCATATCACGTTTGAATAACGACTTTCCCCAACCTCGCCAATCGGTCTTCAAAACCCTGATTGGGAGATCAAGATTCATTACAAACCCTGTAGGGAGATTAGCCCTGCCAGAATTGTAAGATTCATCGTTATAAAGACCTCGCATCCATTCTGCCACATTTGTAGTATTAGAATTTCTGTCGTGAGCTATATCATAGTGGGTAAAAAGTTTTGCTCGTGTTGAAATTCCGATGAAATTGATAAAATAAAATCCTTCTAATTGGAGGGCAACCTCTGTTGTCCAATCTGTAGTGTGGAAGTTATAGTTGTAGGAGTGGGAAAAACTTGTGGTGAGCCCCTTTCTAAAATTACCAATCCAGTTCACCTGTCCTGCGGTAAATGCATAACCAAAACCGAGAGTAGGTCCAACTAAATCTTCATGTTGTGTACCGTCAAGATCCCAGTGGTAAATAGCAGAAATATGAGGTACAAAATTTACATTACCTAAAATTCCTGTTGTACGTAACAGCGATACTGGTGTACTAAATTTAAGCAACTCTGTTCCATAAATCCAATCTCCAGTATATTTGTAGTCATTGTCAATATCTATAGATTGTTTTGCCTCTAACTGTAAAGTGACATATTGAAAGGAATAGGCTAAGTCAAGGCCAGTTGTAAAAGAAAAATTAGGACTAGACTCTCCAAAGGTATAGTCAACATATAGATTATTGTTCCACTGCACATCAAAAATTCCCATGGCAAAGGGAATTGCAAAATCAATTCCTAGGCCTACAACATTAGTGGTACCTTCATCTTCTTGATAAAACTCTAAATCAAAATTGAGTGGATTCATGGTACCTAAAAAGTTGTAGTCCTTGACTTTCAGTTTTAGGGTGAAACCTGAGTTGGAGTCATATTTAGGATAGGGCACGGGAAGGATATTCCAAGTTTCATCAGCATAAATAAACAATGTTACAGGAACAATCCCCTGATCATTGGGATTGCCTAACTCATATTTTACTTGTGTATCCTCTAAAACACGCTGGTCATTAAGCTTTTGTGCAAGAAAATCAATGTAAAGTTTCAAATCTTCTTCTGATTCAATAACCTGATCTTTTCTAATGTCAAGGACTTTATTCAAGGCGTATTTCTTTGTTCTACCATCTATATCATATTTGATATCAGTAATTTGATATCGTTCTGCAAATAGCAAAATAGTAGTTGTTAATAAAACTAGTACAAAAAAAATTTTTTTCACAATTAATAAGCTCCCTTTCTTCTCAATACAACCCAAATAGTTTTTGTAATTATCCATAAATCAAGCCAAATAGACCAGTTTTGAATATAGTAGGTATCTAGATTGATCCTTTCTTCATAGGCTGTGTCTGAACGACCTGAAATCTGCCACATACCAGAAAGTCCAGGTTGTACCGACAGAATAAAATCAACAGCCTTTCCATATTTATCCAATTCAGAACTGGTAACGGGCCGGGGACCAACAAAGCTCATATCCCCAATAAGAATATTCCATAGTTGTGGCAGTTCATCTAGGCTTGTATTTCTCAAAATCTTTCCAATCTTGGTGATTCGTGGATCATCCTTAAATTTCCTGTCCTTTTCCCATTCAGCTCGTCGTACAGGATCTTCTGCCAGGATTTTCTCTAGAATCTCTTGAGAATTGGTAACCATAGAACGGAATTTCCAAACTGTAATTTCCTTGCCGTTTTTTCCTACTCGCTTGTGGCCATAAAAAACGGGCCCTGGAGAAGAAATCTTGATGGCTATGGCTGCCACAAGGGTAACTAAAAGTGTTGGAACTGCTGCAATTAGTAACAGGAGAATATCTGTGAGACGTTTAAGGAATAGTTCCCCCGGCAGACTAAGATTGCGTGTGGAGGAAAATCCCAAAATACCGTTAAAGTCCCGCACAGAAGAATAAACTGAACGAATATATTGATTGTAGGGGATGGCAATGGTATAACGATATTGCTGCATGATCTTGTTATACAGTTTTTGATTATCAATCAAGGTATCTTCTTTTTTTTCTATGATGATGGCTACCTTGATGTTTAACTTTCTGATGGTATCGTGAACTTCTTTGGTGGGAGGAAATTCTGGGATACCTTCATACAGAGAATCCCTAGGCTCTGTAGATGAGGTATTAATGATGACAGCTGGTTTGTATCCCAGTTCAGAATGACGCATCAGTCGCTCTACAACGATGTTTTTCTCGTTGTCAAAGACGTAGATTGCAGCAGGAACTCCCCAAATCTTGCTCCGAGAAAAAATCAAACGGCTAAATTGACGGGCAATGGGTAAGCCCAAGCTGGCAAAGGGAATGGCCACTATCATGGCAACAGCAATCATTTCCCGTCCATCTGTTTCAAAGACGATTGAAAAGGCTATTCCCACAAAACAAAAAAAGGAACCGATAGTAAATCGGCGTATTTCCTCAGCTGGAGCCAACACCATGCCAGGATACAATTTTGACACGTAAAAAACAAGAAAAAATGCAGGAAGATAAATCCAGTAGGTAACAAAGGAGCGAAAGTTGATGAAACTCCTATTAATGAGGTTGATGATAAAGAAGCTTGTTCCAATACAGATCATGATTGTCAGTAAATCTACTAAAAGCAATAGAAAACCAGACAAAAATGAACTCGTGCGTTTATAACGATTCTTAAACCATTGGGGGAAATCTTCAACCTGCATAGATATAATTATATCTTGTTTCATAATGATTGTCCACATTTCAATACTGTTTTGATGAAAAACACGCAATCATTCACTTATTTGGCAGGGATTCAATCTTGTTTACTTCGGAAATAAATTCGTCTAAATTTTCAAAGTGACGATACACCGAAGCAAAACGGATGTAAGCCACCTTGTCTAGATCATGGAGTTTTTCCAGCACCAAATCTCCCAGTGCTTCTGTGGAAATTTCCCGTGAAGCTCGGCCTCGAATAAAGACAATATCTTCAATCTCTGAAATAAGATTATCTGTCATGGTGGCAGATATAGGCCGTTTTTCCAAGGCTCGGGAGATACCTTTTTCTAGTTTTGCTCGGTCAAAGGGCTGGCGGCGACCATCTCGCTTTACCACCATAAAGGGCTTTTCTTCGATTCGTTCGTAGCTGGTAAATCTATAACCACAGCTAATGCATTCTCGCCGCCGACGGATACTTTCTCCACTACCTAAGGTTCGAGATTCAATCACCTTGTCATCAAGACTGCCACAATAGGGACAACGCATATAAATCCTCTCAATTTTTGAGTATACACCACAAGAAAATTCCCTTCAAGGACTTGGAAATCAATCTATTTCCCGACTTAAAAGGGCTTGCAAGGTATTTTCTGCCTCTGTAAAGGCAAGGATAAACAATTGGGGAAAGAGGGTGGAAATCATTTTAAGGCCAGTTGTTCCTCCACGGGCCTTCCAGGAAAGTTCCAGTTGGTTCCATAAGTTCATGAGTCGAGGAATAAATGAAATCACCAAGGTAAAGGTAAGGGTAAAGCTTGTTTCTCGGTGAATTTTTTTCCCAATAACCGGGATTTTTTGTAATAGAGAGCGAAGACCATCTTCCATTTGTCCCAAACTCCATTTGAGTTGTGTGGTGGTGGTAGTTTTGTAAAAGAAGCGGGCCAGCTGGAGACTCACTAAAAGGCGCAGCACTGACAAGGTGATGGTTTGAGAGGGAATAAAAATATTTCCAGTAAGGGTTTTATTTTGAAAAAAATTATTGATACTGCTGATAAGGTAATACATCACGATGTAGATGAATATGGGTTTAAAGTCCTGGATTTGACTTTTCAGGGAAAATCCCAAGGGAATGGAAATCAGGATAAGCAGGAAAAATATGATTGTAGTTGGAATTAAATCTATATAAAATAATGAAATAACTGAAATTATCAAAAGCAGTAGCTTTATTCCAGGATTGATTTTTGTCAGGGGAGTCTTGGTGGGCTGGAAAGAAAAGAGACTTAGTTCCATAGCAAGTCATCCAGCGTTTTGTATTGTCTAAGGGGATTGCGGATGGCCCAGGATTCAAGGTTTTGCTGCAAGCCTTCTTGTGGCCTGCCATCAAAAACTAGTTGTCCACGATACAACACCATAAATCTTGTGGCAAGACCAAGGCATTTTTCCAGCTCATGGGTTAAGACCACAATGGTTTTTCCCTCTTGATGAAGCTGGATCAAAAGCCTGTTAATGTGTTGAACTCCAGGATAATCAAGGTTTGCAAAGGGTTCATCAAAAATAATGAGCTCCCGCTCCAAGGCAAGGATTCCTGCAGTAGCCAACCGCCGTTTTTCTCCACCAGAAAGGCTACGGGCTGGGAAATGAGCTTTTTCTGCAAGTCCCACTTGTTCCAAGGCTTTTTTGCCCAAAGAGTGGAGCTGCTCCCCCTTGATCCCCTTATTTTTAGGGCCAATCAACACGTCTTCCCAGGGTGTTTCTCCAAGGATTTGTACGTCTGGGTTTTGAAACACCAAGCCCACTGAACTGTTTCTCCTAATCCTTCCTGCACTTGGTTTTACAAGGCCAGCAATGATGGTCATGAGTAAGCTCTTTCCAGAACCATTGGCACCGCCTAAAACTACAAAGTCATTTTTCTTTAGGGACAGATTCACATCATTCAATGCATAAAAATACGATTTGGCTTCATTGGAATCGGTACACAGAGGAAATTTCTTTGTAATTCCTTCCAGCAAGAGAACAGGTTCTTGGTTGGTGGTCATGAAAGTGATTCATCTCCCTGTTCTTGATCATGATCCATAAGTCGAGCTATGACAGGACGGAGTCGGGCTACAACAGGAAGGAAGACACAAATCTTGATAAGGTCTGGAATGAGAAAGGGAATGACACAGAGGGAAATAGCTTGAGAAAAGCTTGTTCCTGTAACACGTCTAAAATTAAGTATACCAATCAAATAGGTAAAACCAAGCCCAGCAATGGCTCCCCGTGCCAGCCGAAAAAGGTTTTCTCTTGCAAAAGCCTTTTCTTCTGCCTTGGGCTTTGTGGCAATGGCACCTGCAATGAGGGCTCCCACAAAATAGCCCATTAAAAAACCACCTGTGGGGCCATTCAAGACAGCAATACCACTACGGGCACCAGAAAAAACAGGTAATCCCAAGGTTCCCACTGCCAAAAACATTCCCACGGCGGCAGCACCTTGGGGAAGTCCAAAGACAAGGCCGGCAGAAATAGCCACAATGTTTTGCAACACCATGGGAATTGGCCCCAGTGGAATGGAAATAAAACCTGTTACACAGATGATTGCGGCATACATGGCCATGAAAACTGAGCTACGAGATGTTTTTTTCATTGTTTTCTCCCTGTCTTTTCTCTTACAATCACCTGTACAAGGGCAAGAATAAAGCAGAGGGCTGGAAGCCAATTGCCAAATAGACAATACACCGTCATTGTTCGTTGGTAGATGGGAACAGAGGTGTACAATGATGCCTCTTCAAAAAGGGGCATGTCAGCAATCACCTGTCCTTTGGGATTTACCACCACAGAATAACCTGAGTTGGTGGAACGAATGAGGGTTGTACGAAATTCCATTGCACGAAAGGAGGCAATGGCAAAGTGCTGGTATTCTGCAGAATTAGTCATGGACCAAGAATCGTTGGTGATGTTTACAAAAATCTCACTGCCAGCTCGGAATAAGGCTCGGCACACCATGGGAAAGGCATCCTCAAAGCAAATGGGAATACTGATGGTAACATCACCACCTGTTTTCAGCGGTACAGTGAACAAGGTCAGTTCTGTACCTGGTGTCCAACCACTGGAAAATCCTACAATGGCATCCAGTAATTTCCGCACCCACTCATACTGGGCTCCGGGAATCACCTCTGCAAAGGGCACCAGCTGCATCTTGCCGTAGTAGCCCTGATATTCACCAGCGTGGTCAAAGAATAAGGCCGCATTTGAGTACATTCGTTTGGCTCTGTCTACTGTGGCAGCCCCACCAATAACAAATGGAATATCCATTTCTCTGATGTAGGGAATGAGGGGCCGAGAGTCTGGGGAGGTGTGGTAGTAGAACTCTGATTCCGGGAAGGAATAGGAAAGTACCGACTCACTCCATACCACCAAATCAGGCTTTGCTCCTGTAACTTCCACACAATCTTCCACAGCGGCATCAGTTAACTCTTGAGAAATTTGAATAGGCTGCTGGTCACTACCTACCACCCATGAATCGATATTTTGTTGTACCATAACTGTTTCCATCTGCTTTACCGGTACAAGTTCCTTGTTCAGCTGCCACATTCCGTATACCACAGATATGGCAAACAAGGCCATGCAGCAGGCTGACAGCTGGCGGTACTGGAAAAACTGTCTGCTATTGTTCCGTGTACTTGAAGATGAAAGCAGATAGATTCCTTCTGCCACTAAGGCACCAAAAAGAGAAAAAAGAAAGCTTAATCCCCAGGTACCAGTTATGTCTACAATCTGTGTCAGCAGCTTCCACTTGTAGGAGGTCATAACCAAGGTACCCCAAGGATAGGCCAAAAAACCAGTGGATTTTGCCCATTCATACAAGGTCCAGATGCAGGCAAAAAAGAGGGCTGGATGAAAATATGTTTTTACATCCACCAAGGAGTCTGATTTTTTTCGTCCTACAAAATAGTGGAGATAACAGCCAAAGACAAGGCCAATGACACCAGTTCCTAAAGCAGATGCTCCCAAGGTAAAGATGGCAAAATCCCTAAAAAATCCCAACCAGAAGCTGGACATGAGATGAACTAAAAATGTCTGCAAGCCGGTAAGCAAGGCAGATTCCAAATAAGATGAGCTATTTCTTATGGCAAGATACAGGGGAACAAGGGCAAAAAGACCTAAAAATGGAGATCCAAATGGCAAAAATTCGTTTTGAATTGCGAGGGAAAAAATTATTGCGGAAAAAAATATATAAAAAACTTGTAAAATTCTGTTCATTGTATTATTATATTATCAATATATTGTACTTAGTGCAAGATTTCACGATGTACATCCGTGAATAACCAATAATCGGAAGCATTACTGAATGAAAGAAGTTATACAAGCACATCTTCAAGAGTACGGGAAAAAGCCTGATATTTTAGTATCCGCACCTGGTCGTTTTCACCTTATCGGGGAGCATTCCTGGTTCTGCAAAGACAAGACCCTTTCTATGGCTGTGAATTTTCCAATCTATGTAGCCATTTCAGTGAGGGATGATGTTACGGTCCGTTTTAATTTTGTCCAGATGGACGAACGAAAGCGATGTAATCTTACAAATCTTAAATTCCGCAAGGAAGACCGTTGGGCTAATAGTGTCAAGGCCATGATATATGGCTTTACCTCTGGGGGCTTTCCTGTCAGTGGCATGGACATTACCATTTGGTCGGAAATTCTTCCCTCAGCGGGCTTTGGCATTACCACTGCCATGAAGGTGGGAACTGCCTTTGGCATAAAGGCCCTGTGTGGAATGTCTTGTTCAGAAGTACAGATGTTGCAGGCCATTGAGCGGGGAAACAAACTCTTTTTAGGAACAGGCAACTACATTGCAGATATTTATGCCGCAATCTATTCCCAGCCTGGTTCATGTATTCTTACCGACCATGCCACCAATAGCTATGATATTTTGCCCTTTCAGTTTGAAGACGTTTCAATCTTACTTACAGATGCCCGGGTACCTCGTGTTACAGTCTGGAATGAGGCTTCCGTCATGGAGCCAGAAAATGTGTTGCTCTTGGGTGAGCTGAAGGAGCGGAAAAGTCGTGTCTACGGTGGTTGGCAATATGAAGATTCCATTACGGAAATCAACGAAGTGCTTTCTGTGGTGGATGAGGACATGGGACGCCGCCTTAAATGCATTATGCTGGAGCATAAATACATTCTCAAAGCGGTAACAGCCCTTCAAAATAATGATTTCGCTTTGTTCTGTACCACAGTCAGCCGTTCCCAAGACATTATGCGGGATTTGTATCTTATTTCCTGCCCAGAAATTGATTGGCTAGTAAAGCGTGTTCAAAATTTTGATCTCACTACGGTGCGGAATCCTAACGGATGTTCTCGAATCACCGGCAAGGGATTTGGACGCTGTACCTATACTATACTCCAAAAGAAAGATGCGGAATTGTACAAGGAAAAATTATATGAATACGAACGAATTTTTGGTTTCCATCCCTCTTGCTACGATGTAAAACCTGCTGGAGGAGTTCATTTATGCGACTTTTAATTACGAATGACGATGGTATAGACGCCCCTGGAATTATTACGTTAGCACAAACTTTGGCCACCGAGCATGAGGTCTGGGTTGTTGCTCCAGACAAAAATCGTTCTGCCATTTCCAATGCCATTTCCATGGATGTCTCGTTACAAATCATCAAGAAGAGGGATCGATGGTATTCTTGTTCTGGCGTTCCTGTAGATTGTGTCATTAGTGGGCTAAGGACCGTTCTTCCTGCTCCTCCAGATGCCATTCTTTCTGGTATTAACAAGGGGGCGAACCTTGGCACAGATGTGGTGTATTCCGGTACCTGTGCTGCAGCCCGCCAAGCTATAATCTCTGGATATCCTGGTATTGCCTTGAGCATAGAGAATTTTCAAAATCGCAACAAATGGAATTTCAAGCCATTGGCAGATTTTGTGCGGAAAAATCTACGGGAATTGGTAAGCTTATGTTCTCCTGAGGTATTTGTAAACATTAATGCCCTTTCAGCAGATTCCTATGCAGGATGGAAAATGACTCGTCTTTCAAAAAGAATATACAATAACACCGTCGATACGTTTACTGCTCCAGATGGCTCTTCCTATACCTTTTTCAAAGGAGGAGGCGTTACCACCGAGGGTGGAGGAGACTGTGACTTTGTAGCCGTAAATCAGGGATTAATTTCTATCGGTCGCATTCATGCTCAGCCAACAGATGCCGATGATATGAAAGAGAAGGGTTTAAAATTAATTTTGTAAGGCTTTTCTTAAGGAAAGATAATGGATCAACGGTTAATTTCACAAGGTATTCTCTTATATAAGACAGGAAAATATACAGAAGCCTTGCATTTTTTTCAGTCTTTGTCTGCTGATCAGGCAAATGATTTGGATGTGATTTATTTTATCGGTCTTTGTTACATGAAGTTAAAACGCTATGAAGAAGCTCTCTTATTCTTGGAGCAAATTGTAACAACTATTCCAAAAGATGATATACAGCAAGAACGGATTTTGCAATGTCGCCTTGTTTTGGCCGTCATTTATGCAACTACAGGTCGTGCCCGTCTTGCTGAATTTGAATTGCAGAGTTTGAAGGAAACAGGATTCAATCCCTGTGGAGTTCACGCCGCCATGGCCTATATTTCTTGGTTGCAGCAAGACTACACAAAATCCATAGAGCAGTACGAAAAGGTTTTGGAGATGGAGCCAGAAAATATTACTGCCCTCAACGGTTTAGGTTATGTTTTGGCCTGTCTCAACAAGGACTTGACCAGAGCCCTTATGCTTTCCAAGCGGGCCTTGGATATTTCACCAAATTCACCAGCTTGTTTAGATACCTTAGGATGGGTGTATTACAAGTTGGGATTATTAGAAGAAGCTGAGAATTTCTTGCGGAAAGCTCAAGAGAAGGATGAAAACAACGAAGAAATTCTCGAACACCTAAAGATGATTCAAGCAAGCCGAGAAAATTCGGCATCAGGAGGAAAATAAATGAAAAAACTGCATCTTGCATTGGCAGTATTCGTATCCATCAGTATTTGTACGCTTTTTTCCTCTGATTTTAAGTCAGTGACAGTGGAAACAGCTGATTCCCTTTTTGCAGAAGAAGAATTTCGTCGTGGAGTCTATTCCTATTATCGAGGTGCCTACAACGATGCCATCCTCTTGTTTGAAAAGGCCTTGTCATACCTGCCTACAGAAAACTTGATTCTTGACTGGTTGGGTAGGGCCTATTACCGAGCAGGCCTGGAAGACGTGGCCCTGCAACATTGGCAGATTGCCTCCGATGCAGACTATGGTGGAATGCTTCTTGCCAACAGAATCGAAATTATTCGTGAACGGAGAGTTTCTGGAAAAACCTCCCTTGTTTCCAGCCAATTTGCAGAGGCAGGAAATTATCCTGGCTTGGTAAATGGTAATTTGATTTTTAGTCAGCCTTCTGCAGTCCTTGCCAATGACAACGGAACAAACTGGATCTTGGCCTATGGTTCCAACGAGCTTCTTTTGATGGATATCAACGGATTTATCATCAATCGTGTGAGAGGCCCCCTCCAGGGCTTTGACCGTCCCATGGACATCATCAGAAAGAGTGATGGAACCCTCCTTGTTTCTGAATATGCTGGAGATAGAATTGCAGTGCTCGACAGCAAGGGGAATTACAAGGGGACCATTGGTTCCAAGGGTGTAGGGCTAGGTCAATTTGTAGGGCCTCAGTACCTGGCCTTGGATTCCTCAGAAAATCTTTATGTAACAGATTTTGGTAATGCTCGTGTTTCTGTTTTTGATAAGGATGGAAATCCTCTGTTTAATTTTGGAAAGAAAAACGGAAGTTTTCCTGGATTTACCGCTCCCACAGGAATCTGCATCTTCTCTGACATTGTATATGTAGCTGATGCAGTAAAGGGAGCCATTTACTCTTTTGACCGCTCTGGAAACTACACAGGAATGTTGGTGCCAGAAAAAACCTTTAATCGTCCAGAATCCCTTCGTCTCAGTGATGACCATATTGTGGTAAGCGATGGTAATCGAATCTGTTCTGTAGATTTGTCCACAGGTGCCGTCTTTGAAAATGGTCGTACAGGAAGTGCCCCTTCCAGAATTATTTGTGCCCAGCCTGACGTAAACGGTAATATTTTGGCCACAGATTTTGTTTCCAACGAAGTTTACGTTTTGTCCAAGATGACAGAGTTAGTTGGAGGTCTTTTCGTTCAGATTGAGCGAATAAACGCAGATAAATTCCCTGCCGTTACAGTGGAAATCAAGGTAGAGAACCGTCAGCGACAGCCTGTGGTGGGATTGAAGGCAGAAAACTTTTATATGACAGAAAATGGCATTCCTGTCACTGCCCAAAAGCTGGAAGGTTCAGCCTATTCCAATGATGTATGTGACATTGTAGTTGTACTTGACCGTTCTGTACAGACAAGTCAGTATAACGAGGCTCTGGAAACAGCATTGAAGGAAATTGCTAGTAGCATGGAAGGAAAGGGAACTTTAACAGTAGTTTCATCTGGAAGTGTTCCCACCACAGAGTATTCTGGTGCTCCAAATAACTTGGGTGATTTTACCGTGAAGGCTCTGAAAACACCTGTTTCAGCTGATTGTACCACAGACTTAGCATTACGTTTGGCTGGAAATACCTTGGTGAACGGAGAGAAAAAGCGTGCCATCATCTATTTGACTGGTGCCTCAAACTTAACCCATTCATCCTTTTTGACCTATGGCTTGTCCGACATGGTATCTTATTTTAACAACAACGATATTTCCTTCTATACCGTAAACTTAACCCAGAACGTGTTGCCAGAAGAAATTATCTATATGACTGAAGCTACTGATGGAGATACCTTGTTTGTGTATCGTCCCGAAGGTTTGACTGGTGTGGTAAAGGAAGTGGTTGCCACTCCTAATGGCTCTTATCGCCTGTCTTATACCTCTTCATTGAACACTAACTTTGGAAAGGATTATCTTCCCTTGGAAGTAGAAGCATATCTTTTGAACCGCTCTGGTCGTGATGAGATTGGCTATTTCGCTCCATTGGAATAGAGTATTGATTGATTTGAAATTACATCTTGAATGAATAAAAAAACACCCCTGAAGAACTTCAGGGGTGTTTTTTTATGACTTTTGACGACTAAAGTGGTGGAAGGTTTTTCCATCTTTATGGAACACGTGGGTTTGGATGTTAAAAACCTTGTCCAAAAGCCCTGTTTCAATCACTTGGTCTGGGCTTCCTTCTGCGTAAAGCTTGCCCCGTTCCAGCAAAACAATGTTGTGGGAATTCTCCAAGGCAAGGTTCAAGTCGTGAAGCACCATGATGATGGTCTTTCCCTGGCCATTGAGGAATCGAACCAGCTCCATCAATTCTAGCCGAATATTGATGTCAAGATAGGTTGTGGGCTCGTCCAAAAACACAATGTCTGTGTCTTGAGCCAGTGCCATGGCGATAAATGCCCGCTGTCGTTGTCCACCAGAAAGGCGGGTCAACAGGCTGTTGCGAAGGTCATGGAGTTGCACCTGACTCAGGGCCTTTTCCACGGCCTCGTGATCCTGTTGGGTAAAGCTTTGACCATATTTATGGTAGGGATAGCGACCATAGGACACCAAGGTGGCCACAGTAATTTCTGGAGGAAAATTATTCTGATGGAGAAGGGAAATCCGCTTTGCCACCTCCTTTGACTTCATAGTGTGTAAATCCTTTCCATCCAGCAACACCTGTCCCTGCTGAGGAGTCAGCAATCGTGCAGCCAGCTTTAGCAAGGTACTTTTTCCACTGCCGTTAGAGCCAAGGATTGTGGTGATTTTTCCCTCTGGAAAGCTCAGGTTGAAATCCTGGAAAAGCGGATGGCGGGAAGGATAGGCAAAGGAAACTTGTTGTAACTCAATCATTTTGGCTCCTCTTGTTACGAATCACCAGATAGATGAAGAATGGGCCTCCCGCCAAAGATAGGAGAATACCCACAGCAACTTCGTAGGGGGCAAAAACAATGCGGGAAACAAGGTCGCAGAGGGTCACAAAGCCGGCTCCGGCAAAGATGCTGGCTGGCACCAAAAGGCGGTGGTCACTGCCAATGAAAAAACGAATGGCATGGGGAACGATGAGGCCCACAAAGCCAATCAATCCAGCAAAGCTTACTGCTGCTCCAGTGAGAATGGCTGCAGTGGCAATCAGCAAGAAGCGGGTAGTGGACACTGCCATTCCCAGGGCCTTGGCGGTGTTAGACCCTAGGGCAATGATGTTCATATCTCGTCGCAAAAATACGGAAAGTGCCAGGCCAATAATGATGTAGACCACCGCAAACTGAAGGTTATCCATGGTTACTGATCCCAGTCCACCCACCAAGAAGGTGCTAGCTCCAATGTAAGTCGGAGGGCCAAGCGGTCTTAGGAAGA
>JAZQSR010000068.1:0-3241 GCA_045630225.1 Treponema sp.
TGATAGAGAATTACAGAAAAAAATTAGACAATAAAATACAAAATAATCAATAAAGTTTGTAATTTGAATTTAATAATTCACGTTTTATAAATGCCCCTGTCCAAAATTTTGTGTAAATGGCAAGGTTTAATTAAAAATGGGAACACGCCTGTCAAAAAGTATTGCAAATTGATTAATTGCTAGTGCCCATTCTTTTATTGGCATAGTCCAACGGGTACTAACATTTTTTATTACCAAATACATTATCTTGCACATCGAATCATCATCTGGAAAACTTGATTTATTCTTTGTCACTTTCCGAGTGAAAAATTTAGCGATTCAATCGTATTTGTTGTGTAAATGGCTTTTGTAATATCTTTTGGATAATTAAAAAACTCTATTAAATTATTCCATTTATCATTCAAAAAAAAATGACGCAAAATTATGATAAAAAATGACTTTTTTTTATGGGGCTATTTTGGGCTAAATGGGACTATTTGGGTGTGTTATTTGGCGAAATTTCGGTAAATAGCACGGGTTCGTTGACTAAAAAAGCCGTCTGGATGTACTTAATTAGGTCTATTTTTCTGACTTTGGTGGTGTCTCCCGAGGGTTTTACCGTGGATAATTGCTTGAGAGGCACTAGTTTTTCCAGTGTTGCCAATGAGATACCCAGGACACAGGTGGCTGTAGAGAGAGGCAGCATGTCTGGGATAAGAGGTAGCAAGTCAAAGTCATAATTGCCTTTCAGAAACTCTAAACAGGCTTCTTTATCGAGCTAGGCATCATCAAAGGGACTAAGCACTTTTATCCTCCTTGTGAGGGAGAGAGTCAATCATGGCGTAGAACAAGGCATCATAAATCATATCCTTGCTCCAGTGAAGATTTCCAGACATATCCTTCATGCTGTAGACATATTTAAGGCCATACAATGCATCTCGAACTACAGTTTCGACGGCTCTAAGACGCTGATCAGGAGTCAATGGCTGCACCAGTTCTCGGAAGTTGAAAAGTTCATTTGCCATCACCTTCTCTCCTATCCAAACCATTAAGAAAACCCATGACAGAACGCAATTCTTTATGGGTTAGCTGATAGATTGAACTCTTACCAAAGCGGGATTTACAGTAACCTGCAAGCCTGTTTTCCAGTCTTTGCCAAGGAGCTCTTTGGCTCGCTTTTGGAGGTGATATTGCAAGGGAGAAGACTGAAAACCAAGGGAAGCAAACACCTTTTTTACGGCTAGAAATTGCCGCTCCGTGACAATTTGAGTAGCAGAATCTACCCCTGCAGCCCCCAAAAGAATGGATACATACTCTTCATCACGAAGATTCAAAGTGCGGCGGGCGGTTTGAATGTATTTTATCCAGTTTTGCTTCATGTTAAGCTCCTAAAGTGTCCAGCATGGCTGGTGTAACAGAAGACAGTGGACGATTAAACAAACTCTTAATCGCTCTTATTGTGGTGCAGGTACTAGATCTTGCCACATCAATCGTGCTGAAAATTTTGGAGAGGTAGCCATGCCACGAGGTGGAGCAAGAGAAGGAGCTGGGAAAAAAAACACTGGAACGAACTGTAGTAACCAAGGATGCTTATCTTCTCCAGCAGACAAACCAGCAGCTGGTGAATGCTTTTTGCAGGCTAAACTTTCCCGGTCGTCCCATTCCTACTTACGACATCGATTCCACTGATATTGCCGACTGGACCGTGGTGCGGGAAGCTATCGACAGAGGAATTCCTGTCTCCAAGGCGGCTCTTTACGAAAAGCTACGATTGCCACGGCCAAAGAATGAGACTGATAGCTTTGTGAAAGAACAGGTAGAGAGCTTTGGATTTGACGACAGTTTTTTTTTGCCGAGACGGTAGGAACAGAAGGAAAGAACGCTCAGAAGATTGAAAGCCTGGTACACAAGGCCCGCCAAGCCATAGCCTCAAGCTATGCCAAGAGAATCAGACAGACTATGGAGGAAGAGCTAAAGAATCCGGGATACCTAGAGAAAATCAAGACGCTGCCCCACAGCAAGGATGCTACCAATGTGACGGCACTGCTTTTTACAAAGGTGCTTTTGATGGGCATGAATCATGCCTTGGGTAAGAAAAAGAAGGGATACAAGTTTGCTGACGGCGTGGATGAACAAGCACAAGCTGTGCAGGACGTGGAGGTGCTGCCCTTTCAGGAAGCCGTGGAATACATGCAAGGGCGATTGCCTTTGGATGCCAAGGAATACTACAAGCTTGCAAATAAGGCTAGGTTCAGAGCCTTTACTGTAAGCCTGCTGGCAGATGGAGACCTGCTGGTGAAAACAAAGAATATGCTTGCCAAAAACTTGGAAGAAGGCGGCGGTCTAAAGGATTTTCTTGTAAAAACTGACACAGATTTACTGGCGGGCGTTGGCATGGCTGGCAAGGGTGGTGGATGGTACTGGGAGACGGTGTACCGAACCAACGTGCAAACTGCCTACAATGTTGGCAGAGCAATCGGCTTTGAAACAGTGCCTCCCGTGGCTTTGGAGCTGGTGGGAATTGGAGATGCAAGACAGACGGAGCTTTGCAGAAGCCTGACTCAGCCACCAGTACGCAGGCTCTATGGGGATGATTTTTGGAAAAGGTTTTGGCCGCCCTTACACTTCAACTGCCGTACCACGGTGTGGGCAATCTATGATGAGGAGGAATTGGAGGAGCAACCTATCACCGGAATCCCAACAGATGCAGAAGAGCACAAAAGTCAAGGCTGGGGAAGCTACCCGCTGGACAATGACAGGTGGTGGGAGGAGCTCCCCAGCATGAAGAAGAGGGCACAGGCTTACGGTGTGCAGGGGATGATTGACAGTGCGAGGGAAAGGTTGGTGACAGGAGGAAGCAGTGGCGGAATTTTGGATAAATCATGGATAGAGCAGGAAAAGCACGCAGAAACTTATTACAAGGCGATACGAAATAGAAAATCTCAGAGCGACATACAAGCAATTGTTAAAAACACTGGATTTTCTATAGAAGATGTTACGGCCATCAGAAACCATGTGTTTATCGAAGAACACGACTTTGAAGATGGAGGGAGAGGTAGATTCGACTGTGATATAAATATTGCTCTTGCATGGCAACGACTCGAACAAGGGAATTTCACTGACTTAGATATACTTCTTTTGAATCATGAATTGGAAGAGTTGACAATCATGAAGTCTACAGGTTACTATTACGAAAAGGCTCACGAGTTGGCAAATAAAAAGTATAACTGGCAGAAAGAGGTTTAAGATGAGTTTGCATTAC
>JAZQSR010000069.1:0-16223 GCA_045630225.1 Treponema sp.
TACCTCAAGCAGTTTAGGCAACTGAATCTCCATATTTGGAGTAAATTTATCTGGTTCTGCATACCCTTCAATAAAGGCACCACCATTCAGCTCATAAGTGATGGTGTACATTGGGTTAATTGACTCTATACTACGAATAGCAGCACTCTTTTTGCCAGAGATAATCACCACCGACTCTGTATGCATTCCTAAAAAAACAGAACACTCATCATCCCCATAGAAAGAAAACTTAATAAGATGATTTCCCCCTGGCACACTATCCTTGCTATAGGTAACGGTGTTGCCATCAGTAATCTCTAGGACTTTCTCTGAGAAACCAGACAATACCTCCCCTGTAATAGAATACAGCCCTGCCTTTACCACCTGAACTTTCTCCCCTGGAAAGGTAAGCTGCACCTCCAAGGAACCAAGCTCATCAGACAACTGCACAACCTGAAGCGTAAAGGCAAGGACATTGTCTCCGGGGGCGATAACCTTATCTTCCAGCACTCCTTCATACTTTACCCCCGCTGTTGAGGTGACAGAGAGGCTACAGTCATAGGTATCTGGAGTGAAAAATAGCTGAGCAGTCTGCAAGGTGTCATAGTCAGTAAAGGTATGGGTCACCTTCGCTCCTGTGGTACCAGTGGCAGTAAAGGTAAAGTTTTTTAAACTTGCAACCTCGTCATAGGCCTCTGGCAGAATGGTACGGCTGTTGGAACTTCCCACAGCAAGGCTAACACGTGCTTTCTCTTCTTGTGTAGTAGGCTCCTCCTTTACAAGAAGGTTATTGCAAGAAGTAACAGCGATACTAATAGCCATAATCAAAATGGGAATATATCGTTTCATCTTATATCTCCTATTTAGTTATTCTCAGGCTGGCAGACTTGTAGACTACCCCCTCCTGAGCCAGTAGGAACACCTCGTAGGTTCCCGTCACCCAAGTACTTGTATCAAGCTGTAGCCTGTTGCTAGTTTGTCCATTTTGTACATTCCCATCAACCTTCCACTGGTAGCTGGTGTAGCCGGGATCTGCCGTCAAGGTCACCGAGGTGCCATTAATTTCTTTGTTTACGGTGATGTCAGACAAGGCATCAATGGTCACACTTACCCCAGAAACAACAAGCCACAATGCCTTATAGGTTCCTGGTTCAGTAAAGGTAGTAGGAAGCTTTCCGCCACTGGTATTCCAACCAGTGAAACGCCAGCCACTTTTTGTGGGGTCTGCAAGGCTCACAGTAGCACCATACCTACCAGAAAGTACTCCACCGTTCAAGGCTGTGGTGATGGTTCCTCCATCCAAATCTATAGTCAAGTTAATAATGTTCCTGTCATAGTACACATTCACTATAGTACTACCATCTGGAGCAATGGTTTGTTGGCTTATTCCCTTTGCAGTAAAGCCAGTATAGCTTTTTGCTGTGGCAGCTGTGGTGGTATCGGTTGTACCCGTCTTTTCTTCCTCAGAAACAAGGCTATACTCTGAACCAGTCACATTCTGCTGGTGATGGTGGACAGTGTATCTGGTATTTGTGTTTGGACTCCACTGTGCTGTTAGGCTTACATCCTTAGTTACCACATAATCCTTAGTGGCGACCTCTCCCTCTACCTGCCAGCCGGTGTGAGTGTAGCCCGTGGCCGTCAGACTGGGTAATCCTGCCGTTCCCAAGGTGGTGTTATAATCGTAGGTCTTGGCATTCACCGTACCACCACGATCCGTGCTGTAGCTGACTGTATACTGATGAATTTTCCACCCAGCTGTTAGGAATTCATCACCTTGTACCTGATAGCCAGATTCTACTTTTGTGCCACCACTGTACCAGCCATCAAAGTCATACCCCTCCTTGGTGAGAGTGGGCAGGTGATAGATGTTCAGGTGAGTGCCCTTGTACACCTTCTTGTCCTGAACAACTCCCCCACCATCACTATTGTAGCTGATCGTACACAGTTCCCCTATAGATACCAACTCCCATGTGTCAGATGTCACACTAAAATAATCTATCTCTCCCTCAGAAAGATAAGCTTGGAAATTCCCGTTTACAGCACAAGCGTTCTTCTCACTATCATTTGGCTCACCAAAGGTCATATACCCCAATATGCTACTTCCACCAGTCTCCACCTCCACTGGATCACTACTTCCCACTGCCACAGTATAGAACATCTCTGTGCTGTCAGAGAGTGTACCTGTCACAGTGGCCCCACTAAAAGACATCAAATAAGGCTGATTCTTGGGAAAGGTGGGGCTATAAATAGTGGTGCTACCACCGTGGGGCACGGAAAAGAACTGGCTCTGACCGTCTGGATGTACCAAAAAACCGTTGAGGGCTGCAGCCTCATTTTCCTCAGGACTTACCGCCGCCACCGTCAAGGGTACCTGACCTCGGAAGAACCGTAGTGGCACATAGTCCACCCACTCATTCCCTGTCTGGGCGTTTGTAATGCGAACCTTGATCTCTGTGTCTACATAGGGCTCCGTTAAATGGCCATAGGAAACCTCTAAATCTATAGTTTTGGTGGCACCTGGAGCCAAGGTGGAGATGGCCACACCAGCCAGATCGTAGCTAGAGGTAATGGTTAGGTTTGGGTCATCATTTTCCACCACACACACAGACATGGCACTCTTCACCTGGCTCACGTTGGTAATGGTAAGAGTCATGGGATAGCGTTTGTAACTGTTACCGTAAAGATAACCATCAAGCTTTTCTTCTTGAGCTATGGAGCCTGTTATCTTGAGAATGTAATCCCCGCTGTCCACCAGGGGGATGGTACCCATAAAGTCACCGTTGTTCTCTATTGTCAGGCCAGGAACTACTATAACACCGCTACCAGTGGACACTGTCACCGTCTGGGTATCTCCGATCATAGGGGCGGTGAGGGTAACCTCACCATCCTCGTTGCTTTCGGTACTGTTGCTGTAAGTGGGATAGCTATCGGAGGTTCCAGTAACCTTCCAGCCATGGATGGTGGTGGCTGCCGCACGGTTTGCTCCATCTACAAAACCCACTAGCCGCATACGGTAGCTTGGGTTTGCCCCGCCCTTGCGGAAATAGGGGATGTTGCCGTTCATGATTACAGTGTCGCTGGCCTTTGTAAAGCTACCTAGCCCTCCTACCTCCATGGTTTCGCTGGTGGAAGTTGCACTAACGTGATAGATGGTGCCACCGTCAAGCTGGGTCACGGTGTCCTCATACACCTGGTAGTGGCTACCATTGTCCATTCGTATCCATGTTCCCCAGAAGAATCGGGCTGCAGGAGTGCTGGGTATTACCTCTTCAACAGGCAGATCATTAGGTGTATTCCCACTATCTGGCGAGGGAGTACCACCACTAGGAGATTCTTCACTCACCTGGTTGCCACTTCCTGGCCCAGAGGAGACTTCTGTTCTGCAAGAACCTAGCACCAACATATGTGCCAACAAAATCCCTGCAACCACGCTCACGAATCCACTTCTTCTCATACCTCTTCTACTCCTTACATCCTCAACTTTTAGAGCCGACCTCTCAGCCCCATAACTCACCATCTAATCACCCGTCCAGTATTCTTGCCTAGCAAGTCACCACTCACAATGGAATGGCCACCACTGCCACCAGTCAAGTGAATCCAATATGTTCCAATCTTGTTCGGCACACAGCTAGCCGCATTATTCTGTCCGCTATATACATTTTCCCAAACCATCTCGCCACTGGTATTGTAGGAGGCAACAATGGGGTGGGCATTCGTACTGCCATCCATGCTGTCGGAAGTAAGGCCACAGAGCACTAAGGTATTGCCGTACAAGCATAGCTGATTGAACCAGTTGTAGGCCCCAGAGGAGGTGTGCCGTACTGGTTCCAAGTTCTTGTGAATCATGGTGCTAGTAAGAAAGCATCCATACAGGATAGTGCCAGTACCAGTGGACTCTCCGCAAACATAGTAGGAGTCATCACTTCCTTCCACCCCAAAGAACAAGTTACCCTCAGAGGAATGGAGCTCAGTAGCAGTAGTAAGTCCACTGTCCAGCTGATACACCACCCCACGATGCAGGCTAGTGTTATACGAAAAATCACAGTTTTCATAACCTACTGCAATCAAGCTACTGCCCGTCCAGTGCAGGGAGGTAAACATTTGCTGTACCCTATTGCCAATATCAGCCTTTGATTCAGATACATAGGAAGATAGTTGTAGATTGTTAGACTCAGCCCTGGTATCCACCTTGCCCATAAAGTGGTGCATTCCATCAGCCTGTATAATGCCCCCAGCCAGTGCATACACCCCAGACTCTAGCTGAATCAGGCTATTCCGTCCCCCTTCCCGAAAGACAAAATTTCCTTCTCTTTCAAACTGACTCAAATTCATATTCCAGTCCGAACTCTTATCATTGGGATTCCAGCTTATAAGTACATACTCCACCAGTGACTCATCTGCTCCCGACACAAGTTTTACCAGCAAAATATAGTCATTATCCTTCCCTTCCACCAAGTCAGACACAACGGAGACTTTAAAGCTGTCACTGGTCTTCAAGGTAAAGGAACTTTCCAAGGCACATACCCCATACACATCATATTCACGCAGGAAAATCTTACCATCAACCTGGTCCACACCAGCCACCACTAGTCCAGCGGTCTGCTCCCGACTAGGCCGCACACAGTCTATCCGATACCGGCGGGCTTCTGTGTCTGCCACCTGAAGCTGCCAAATCTGCCGACTCACATCTAGGTCAAAGGGACTAATTCCCTTTAGCACCACATGAGGCTCAGAGGAGGAACTACTGGAAACTACCGAAAAAGTGTAGACACGCCCCTGCTGAAAGTCATAGTCAGGAAGAGGAACTTGACTTGTTCCCACTGCCACCTTCATCATGGCAGAGCTGGCTACAGACACCTGTGCATTCTGAGCCACAGCATAAACAGCAGTATCCCCCGCTTCCAGCAGGTGACTGTTCTGCCCTTCTGGGGTCATAATGGTGTTTCCATTCACCAAGTAGACGCTGGTCTTTGTGGTATTTTCCAGCAACAAATAGGCAGCATCCGCCTTGCACTGGGTAAGTTCCCCCACGGTGATTTGATTATCTTTATACAGTCCCACATGGTAGGACTGGGAATTCTCATAGCTAAAATAAGGAAAAGTAGTTTCCCCTAAAGGGATAAGGTATTCAAAGTAAAAGCTGTCTCCCCCAGAACCGGTGGTAGGCAGCATGGAATGGGTGTAGCTTGAACCTTTGGGAATAAAAGCAGTGGCAGTTCCCTGTAATGGATTCAGCCCTACAAAGAGGTTCACGTCATAACTGGTGGGATTTACAATCTCTATCTGAGCCATCTGAGTTGGCTTACTGTCAATTTCAGGTCTGGGATCTTCTGTAGAACCACCAACCCCTGCAGAACTGCCACCAGAACCGTGGCTACAGGATAAGAAAACGAGAAAAAAACATACAGGAAGAAGTCGCAATTTTTTTTTCATGCACCAATCCAAAAATCAGCACCCAGGGGCCAGTTCCACTAGCCCCTAAGTACCACAAGTTCACCTAGTTGGTGAGATCAAATCCGTCATCAACTTGTACAGGTTCACCGTCAAATTTACCAGAAAGATTTTTATAATCTGATCCTGTTACTACATAGGTATACATCTGTCCAGATTTATACTCCATTGACTCAATGAGGTAATCATTCTGCAGAGAATTACCAAACTTAAAGGAGCTCTTTGTTTCAGAAGAAGTGAATTTAAATCCGTCTCCTGTTTTTTTCATAGGAATCTGATAAATCAGCTCATCACCAGAATTGATAATTGAGCCACCAGATGAAGTAAGTTCAGGAGCAGAGTTAGCCCCATCATAGAGAGAAATACCAGTCTCTGATTCATTCTTGATTCTCAGATAGGCATAACCACTGGTAAATGTCACATCTTTAGACCATTTATTTGCATTCAATTCCATTGTCTTAGAATCAGTAACATTGAGAACTTCCACATATGCATCACCATCTTGATCCTGGGGATAGACTGTCACAATTTCATTCAATGTTTTGTCAAATTTACGGAAGACTGGAAATATATAATAATCTCCTGGTTCCACGCTAAAGGTGGTATTGATAGTTCTTGCAGCAGTATAACCAATCACCTCTCCATAAATGGAATCTTTTCGTAATTCCACATTATATGGGGTATTATTGTTAAGATTAATCTTACCAGCACCCCCCATATCACTTGAAACACTATAGACAATCTGATTCTTTGCATTTGTATTGTAGTAGGCATACAATCGAGCAAAGGGCTTTGTCTTTAAGTTGGACAAGTTATCCTTGTTGGCACTGTAATCTTCTTCAGTAACAAAAAACAACACAAAGTCGCTGGAGGCAGCGAACATACTGCTATTCTTTTTCAAACCATGGTTGGTGGCACTAGCTGGTACACCTCCCATTAAAGTATCCATACTAGGCTCGCCCTTGAACGCCACCAGCTTCTTGGAGGTATTGTTCTTCACCTTCACCACATAATCACTGGCACTATAATCTGTATAGTCTACACCGTTAATTATGCCAGATGTATTATCAGCATCATTCTGACTACCGCCACCATTGCCCATGGTGCATCCAGCCCACAACAACATCAGTACTGCCGCTAAGGCAGACACTACCACAGACAGAGTCTTTCCGTTATACTCTTTTCTGGATGTTTTCATAAAAACTCCTTTTTTCAGGAGGTTCTCGGCAAACACAGTTTTCCAGACACGGTTGCCGAGTTCCTCCACCTTGTATTTTCAATTCCAAGAACAAAGTAGCCTTGGAACATTGCTCCTGTCAGGGGGAAATAGGTCTGATCCCCTTAAAACGCAAAAAGGCCGCAGACATCTCCTCCGTAAAGTTTTATACCTAAAAGGTTTCTTAAACTTAATCTCAAACCAACTCTTTTCCATTATTATAGGAAATACAAATTTGTCAAGCATAAAATTACCGTACCTTTGCAACTGATTTACAATACTACGTTGACAAATTTTTGCACTTCATTATATCACAAACTATATATCAACAAATGATACTCTGTAAAAAAATTTATTTTTTTCATCACGAAAAACAGAATCTTCAACACCACAAAAGGCAAGACATTATAGATGGTACGGTACATCCTTTCCATGGGGCTTTCCCAGAACAAGTAGCCCAAGGTACAAGCCTGCCGTTGAAAGTGGTGAAAAGTCTACATTAAGTCGAAATATCTTATATATTGTTAGAGAGGAGATTGAGATATTGTCAAATGTTGTGGATTGAAGTTTGGATCGGCATAGGTTTAAGAGACTTCCTTCAACACAGTTTTTCAAATTTTATGTCTTTGGCCACAAGATAAAGCTTTTCAAAGCCCTTCAATCGTCGCCAACTTTTTTCTGCCTGCTGGAAGAGTTTAAAAGCCATGGTTTCTGTGGCCTTTGCTGTTCCGTTGCCCTTTGTTGACTTGTGCCTTAAACGGATCGTTGCAAAGGTGGACTCAATAGGATTTGTAGTCCGTATATGAATCCAGTGTTCGGCAGGATAATCATAAAATCGGAACAAATCATCCTTGACCTTTTTTTGATTTTCCACAGCCTTCTCATATTTTACTGACGAATTTCTCCGAAGCTTTTCTGTCATCCACTCTTGGCAGTTTTACCTCCACATTTCCGCAGGCTGTTTGAACGACACGGCTTTTGTGGTAGCCATTTCTCACAACCAATTTTTTTTCCTTCCCATCAACAATGGAAGCCATCTTTTCTAAAAACTGATTTACTTCATCGGCATAGATTGATTCAATCAGTTTGCGACACTCTTCCCTGATTTTTTCTTCCAAAAAAATCAAAGCATAGACTCTTTTCTTTTTCTGCAATTAACTGTAATATAGCCATAAGAGTTTTCCTTCGGTGTGTGTGTTTTTTTGTCGAAAATCATTTTAACCGATTCAGACCTCTTTTCTATTTCCATGTCTTTTTAGGCAATCCACAATTTTGATTATAACTCAAGGAGATTTTATATGCTTCGTAGTCGGAAAATTCGTATTTTTACAACTGTGTTTTCTTGTCTTCTCATTGGTCACTTTCTTTTTGTGGCTTGCAATCAAATAACAAATGATATTGAAGAGAAAAAGGAAGCTTCCCTAGCCTCTTCACCCTCAGATACAAGCCAGCCACAGGGCACACCAACAATACCACCTACCAGCAAGCCATCTTTACCTACCAATAATCCACCATCAACTACTGACAGTTCAACACCGACTACAGATGACTCAGCAAGCTCTACTGATAGTTCAGCTCCATCCACTGACGAGCCTTCAACCTCTACTGACAGTTCAACACCGACTACAGACGACTCAGCAAGTTCTACTGATAGTTCAGCTCCATCCACTGACGAACCTTCAACCTCTACCGACAGTTCAACACCGACTACAGACGACTCAGCAAGTTCTACTGATAGTTCAGCTCCATCCACTGACGAACCTTCAATCTCTACCGACAGTTCAACACCATCTAATACAGATTGGAGCGACTATGAGTATTATAAAAATCTTGTTATTTCAAAAGAAGCGTCTCAAGTTCGGGCTATTACAAATTATTGTCCAATAGAAGACGAGGATAAAATTGTTCACTTATTGAAAGAACTTCGAGACGAAATTATACCTCAAGCGGTAACTTCACTACTAGTACGATTTCCTAAAACTTTTGCCCACCTGAAAGATCAAGAAATTGGCATGGCAATTGCGTTAAACTCCAATGATGAAGCTAGTTTTGTAGCAAGTTTTTCTGCTAATTATGCATACACCCTAGGTGAGCCCCACAAGCCATTATCTTCGATATATGGTTTAATTATCAGTTATGCAAGACTTGCATGGGAACCAGGCAATCATATATTACCTGAATTATCCCGGAATGAGTTAGAATCCCATGTTGCACATGAAATGATGCATGCCCTCATGTGTGAATCCTTAACTTGTGGATATTATGGTATAAATGCTTCTCTCAACAAGACTGAGCAGTTTCCTAAGTGGTTTACAGAAGGTGCCGCAGAGGTTGCAGGAGGAGGAGCCCGCACAATTTGGCTAAAAATCAATAACAAATACATACTAGAACAATTGGAAAATACTTATATTGAAGGATTTCTTAGGGATAATCCTTTGATTGCAGATACAGATTTATCTGCTTATCAGACTGGTTATTTGGCTGTTATGTATTTGGCTTATCTTGCTGGTGGTGGACAAAGTATGACCTCAGATTCTCTAGCAACTGGCTTAGACATACTAATGAGTGAAATCCATTCTGGAAAAACTCTTGATCAAGTTATCAAAGAAAATTCTCAAAATCAATTTAATGGATTGGAAGACTTTCAAGAAAAGTTTGTTTCTACCAATCAAAGTGTTGTAGATTTTTCAACAAAATTACTAAACACTATAGGAAAGGGACGCGGTAGTCTTTTAACTTCAAATTATAGTGATGAAAATTTACTACTAGATCAACAGCAAGACACACCTCTTTTTTGGATGTATATAGGAGCAAAAGATTCTTGGACAAATACCTATAATGACAAAATTTCTGCTTCTAGTTATTTCAAAGGTGGCGCTACTCGTTAAAATTTGAGAGTTGAAAAAGACTGGGTTCCCTGCTAAGATGAGGGCATGAAAGTTCTTGTAATTGGTTCTGGCGGGCGGGAGCACGCCATTTGTTGGGCTCTAGCTAAGAGCCCCTCTGTGACGGAAATCCTTTGTGTACCAGGAAATGGCGGTACCGCCCTTGAGTCAAAATGTCGCAACATCGATCCGAACTCTCAGCAGACGAGCTTTGAAAATGCCTGTGTTGCCATTGCACTTAATGAAAAATGTGACATGGCTGTAATCGGACCAGAAGATCCCTTGGCAAATGGAGTTGCAGACTTGTTGTGGAATGCAGGCATTCCTACCGTTGGCCCAAAATCTCAGGGGGCAGCCCTAGAAGCAAGCAAAGATTTAGCCAAGGAATTCATGCAAAAACATGGAGTTGCCTGTGGTGCAAGTAAAACCTTTACAGATGAATTGGAAGCACGTTCCTATGTTCAGAAAATAGGGGCTCCCATTGTAGTTAAGGCCGACGGTCTGGCTGCAGGAAAGGGAGTTGTGGTTGCCGCCACAGAGACACAGGCCACCGATGCCATCCACAAATTCATGAATCAAAAGACTTTAGGCCAAGCAGGAACAAAACTGGTGCTGGAAGAATATCTCCAAGGTGTGGAAATTTCCATTCTGGCAGCTGTTTCTGTAAGCCCCGAACTAGCTCAGGCTGGCAAGGCTATCATCGTACCCTTTGTTACTGCCCGTGACCACAAGCGTCTCCTTGATGGAGCCCAGGGCCCCAACACCGGTGGAATGGGAGCCATCGCTCCAGTAGCTGATGTAACCCCAGAGCAGTTGGAGGCCTTCAACAAGACTATTCTTCAACCCACCTTGCAGGGAATGATTGCAGAAGGCATGGATTACCGTGGCTTTATTTTCTTTGGCATCATGCTCACCCCCCAAGGCCCCAAGTTGTTGGAATACAATGTTCGTCTTGGAGATCCAGAAACCCAGGCCGTCCTTCCCCTCATGGATTTTGATTTTGCCAAAATGTGTCAGGCTATCACCGCTGGTACCCTCAAAGACTTTGACTTTAAGTGGAAACCAGGTTTTATCTGTGCTCCCGTTGCCGTTTCTGGTGGATATCCAGAAGCCTACAAAAAGGGAATGGCTATTACTCTTCCCCAGCAACTTCCAGAAGGCAGCAAAGTGTTCTTGGCAGGTGCAACCTTGGATAGAAGAGCAACCAACGGAACAAATCAACTGGTAACAAGTGGAGGCCGTGTTCTGGCAACCTCTGCCTATGGAGCTACCTTCCAAGAAGCTTGGGATGCAGCCTACGCCATGATGAAGCAAGTCAGCTTTGAGGCTATGTTCTACCGACAGGACATTGGTTTGCCTGGGGCTGCTGAATCAGGTAATTTGTAAGATTTAGAGCCTGTTTTATTCAGCCAAGGCTACAAGTTCTTCGGGAGTCACCACAGTAACACGTGACTGAGAAAAATCTTTCTTATTCCGAGTAACGATGTAATCAGCCTTGGCTGAACAGGCACATTCTTCCTGTAAGCAATCTTCATAGTCAAAAAAATCTTTACGATATAGCCCTTGGATAAGTTTTTCTTTATCTAAGGCTACCACATCAAAATACACCAATAATGCCAGTAAAAGTTCTCGTCGTTCTTCTGGACTAAAATCTTTACGAAGAATATACCAAATATTTGCAATTGAATGAGAAGCTAACAAGCCCCTGGCTTCACCACTTAAAATCAAATCGAAAACCCTATCCACAGCAGTCTGAAAGGAAGCTCGTTTTGCCAAAAAATCTATAAGTACATTGGTATCAATGAAGAGAACCATATTTTTCCTCCAATGCCTTACCCAATTCCTCTTTATCATCAAAGTCAGCAGCAAGAGAAAGGCTTCCTCTATATTTTAAAATTGTTTCTAATGCATTCTTTTTTCTTTCAGTTTCATCATCATCACCGATTTCTGCTAACACAAACTGCTGACCGACAGGAAAAATCTCGTCAGTAAGAATACGTACACAAGTTCCGTCAAAATAACCTCTGTAGGTTTTCGGCTTTCGTCTTGAAGCCTGCTTCATCTCCTTTTTACTGGCAGAATATACTCCTACATACCCAGAATCTGCCACCATGCATTGACCAAAATCCTGTTCAATGTGATACAGTGTTTTTTCATCATGAGTATGAAGGTCTGATTTCTGACAAAACAACGCTTTGGGTAATTGGGGAAGCTGGTTGCTACGGATAAAATCTTCTGTCACTCCATAAAGCTGGGCAAGCTGGCTCACCACCTTGTCTGAAGGAACAATTAAACCTTTTTCATACTTAATATAAGACTGACGAGAAAGGTTCAGGTGAGAGGCAACTTCTTCTTGTGTAAGGGAATGGAGTTGTCTCAAATATTTCAATACTTCCTTCATTGTAAACCTCTTAATACCACATGTTTCATGTATAGTATACAATAAAATTTACAAAAAGTAAACATAAAATTTACAATAAGACAACTCTATTCTATCTTATGTCATGACAAAGCCAGCCACGGTAAACAAAATCATGGCAATCCCTGCACCAAGGAAGCCGTAGGGCATTTGAGAAAGTCCATGTTCAAAGTTATCGCAGCCACAGGCGGCAGAGCTGATGATGGTGGCATCAGAATAAAAGCAAATGTGACTTCCGAATACACCAGCGGACAACACTGCACTAATGGCCAGTACGGTGTTCCCGCCTACAGCTTGGGACAGGGGAATGACAATGGGAAGGGCGATAATATACAAACCCCAGTTGGTTCCCGTAATGAATTCTGTAGCCCCAAGAATGATAAAAATAATCAGTGGCATAAGTTGAGGCATTTTTTCCATGGTGGGTAACACACCGTTGATGATGGTTTCTGTAAACTGAATGGAGCTACTGGCATCGCTAAAGAGGAAGGCAAGCACCATCAGCATAAGGGGAAGCAACATATTCTTGATGCCTTCCACACAGCAATCTGTAAATTCCTGAGCAGAAATTAAACCTCGTCCAACATAGAATACAAACATAAATCCCAGGGTAATAATCACACCCTTTTGCATGTTTACGTCGGCCACAATGGTAGAAATCACCAAGCAAGCAACTGGCAGTAAAAAATCAATCATTTTTCCCTGGGTTCCAGCATTCTCTTCATGATGACCGCCACGAATATCCATCTTTTCTGAGCCAGGGGGAGCCAAGGGGCCACCGCTTTTGACTCTGTCGTCAGCCTTTTTCATGCGACCAAGAGGTGGAATGACTCGAAAAATCAGCAACAAAACTACAAGTAAGGCAGCCCAAGCATAAAAATTATAGGGAATGGTTTTTACAAAATAAGCTATGGCTTTATCTTGGGAAACAAGGCCATTGTCCACCAAAAGGCGAGAAGCAAACACCGCCCAGGTAGAAATGGGAAGCAGAACGCACACTGGGGCTGCCGTAGAATCCACGATATAGGTTAATTCTTCCCGGGAAACTCGGTGCTTGTCGGTAATGGGTGCCATACAGGAGCCCACCGTGAGACTGTTTAGGTAATCGTCAATGAAAATGATAATGCCCAAAAGATAGGTCCACAAAAGGGTTCCCACGCGGCTTTTAGCGTGGTTTGCCACAAATCGGCCAAAGGCAAGACTGCCACCAGTTCGTTCAATGAGCTTAATGATGCTTCCCATGAGGCCACACACAATAATGAGCCAGCCAGTATCCTCGTCCATCATGACGGTGGTAAGGCCATCACTAAAGGCCGAAAGAAAATCCCACTTGTAGGCAAAAATAAAGCACATGAGGGAGGCAAGAATCAAGGCTTCTAGGATTCGTTTTGTAACAAAGATATATACTACCAAAAAAAGAGCTGGAATTAGGGCAAAAAAACCGATGGACACACTTTCAGCCCCTGCTTCCATTTCTGGCAAAAAGGAAGCTATCAGCAAGGTACAAGCTACTAGCACAAGAACAGTGAGAAAAAATCGTAAGATGGCCTTTCTTTTATTCATATTCGACGCACCCCCTTGCTCCATTGTATCTTACTATTTAAAGGTACCACCTTTTTTTCAATATCGCAAGAAAAACCGACTTCTTCTCCATGATTACTAATAAAAAAGGCCTCCAAGAGTATCTTGAAGGCCAAAATCAACTGCTAAATTGAATAGATTATGCAGAAAGCTTACCACTTGCCAGAGGCACCACCTCCGCCAAAGCTTCCGCCACCCCCAGAAAATCCACCGCCACCAAAGCCTCCACTAAAGCTACTTCTGCTGGAAAAGCTTGAACCAAAACTACTAGTACTGCTTCCAAAGGTGGAGGTAGGCATTCTTACTGTTCCTGTTGAAGAAGAACCGTTGCGTCTTGATTTAACGGATTTGGTAATGGCAAAGGTAAGAATTGCAAAGTACAGGCTAAAAAAGATAATGGCTACAACGAGGGATTGTCCATCAAAACCTTCTTCCTCTGTCATTTCTGCAGAAATAAGCTGGGCATCCTCTGTGGCAACTCCTACCATGTTTTTTATTCCTTCCACAATACCGCTGCCGTAGTCCCCATTTCGGAAATGGGGAGTGATGACATTTCTGATAATGAGACCTGACTTTGCATCAGTAAGGAGCCCCTCCAAGCCGTAGCCCACTTCGATTCGTAGCTCTCGGTCCCCTTCTGAAACCACCAGTAAGGCGCCATTGTCTTCCTTTTCCTGACCAAGCTTCCACGCGCTAGCTGTTCTGAAGGAAAAATCCTCGATGGAATCACCTTCTAGACTAGGAACTGTAAGAACAGCCATCTGGATTCCCGTCTGATTGTTTAAGTTGGTAAGATAGTCGGTTAATTCCTGTCGTTGCTGGTCAGTCATTACTTGAGCTAGGTCATTTACAGGGCCTGTCCAAGCTGGCACCTCCAAGGAAAAGGCAGAAGTCACAAAAGCAACCAACAAAAGAGCCACAAAAATAGTTTTTTTGAAAATCACTGTTCCCTTCATTCTTCTCCCTCCTCATGGTCAAGAATCACCAAGCCGTCAGGTAGCTCGTTGGGATTGTCTTCTGTTGCGGCAGGGGCAGGAAAATGCTCTGCTAAAAGCTCTCCACATCGTTCCACTGCCCGCACAAAGGCTCCCGTAGCATCGGCGGTTCCTAGGCCCTCTGCCAAGTCCACGGCAATCAAGTTCCACAAGGCAGGATCAATCTTAGCACTGATTCCAGTATCTGCCAGAATCCGCACCTCTCGCTCCATGTAGGACACAAAAATCAAGATTCCAGAGCGATTTTCTGTGGCATAAACACCGCTTTCTACAAAATGACGTAAGGCTCGATTATAGACGGTGCGGCGTCGTACGGACTGGGGAATAATCAGTCTATCCACCGCAGGTACATTGGCCACCCAAAACAAGATTGCAGTAATGCCAAAGCAAGAAATGCCAAAGAAGGCAGGCAAATGCCACACCGCTGCACCCCACATAATCTTGTCCAGAAATTGCTGAATCACACCAGAGAAGGGCAATAGTACTGCAAAGGCAAAAACTCCCACACAGAGGGCCGCCATAAGCTCATACACTGAATAGCGGGCACTTTCTGCCGTCAAGGCTAGGGCAATTTCCCCTGTAGTTTTTGTTTCTGCCTTGGCCACCGCTGTTTTGATGGTGTCAAAGGTAGTAGCCTCCAATTTGAGCCGCCGTAACATACTTGCTTTTGTCATATAATCAAACCTCCCAAAAGAAAACCTTTATGTGATTAAAAGGATACTTTTGGTGCTGTTTGGGCGGCGGCATCAGCGGTGAATTTTTCCTTCTGGCGGAATCCGCTCATGTTGGCAATAATGTTCTGGGGGAACTTGCGGATGAAGGTGTTGTAGGCAGTAACTGCCTCGTTAAATCGACCTCGTTCCACAGTGATTCTATTTTCTGTTCCCTCCAGCTGATCCTGCAGGGCCAAGAAATTCTGGTCAGCCTTAAGCTGGGGATAATTTTCTGTTACAGAAAGCAACCGCTGCAATGCTCCAGCAAGGTTATTCTGAGCCTCTTGAAACTGCTGCAGCTTTGCAGGATCTTCCAAATCAGCGGCAGAAATCTGAACAACGCCACCAACCTTGGAGCGGGCTTCTGCAATATCGGAATACACCTGAGATTCGTGGGCTGCATAGCCTTTTACTGTTTCTACCAAGTTGGGAATCAAATCCATGCGACGCTGGTACACGTTCTGCACCTGAGCCCAAGCACCAGATACCTGCTCATCCAGCTCCACCATCTTGTTGTAATTGCTACTATAAAACTGACAACCACCCACACCAATCAAAACAATAATTCCCACTACAATCAGTAGAACCTTCAATCCAGTTTTCATACAAACCTCCCAGGAAAATCATCTCCATACAAGCTACACTGTTTGTGTTTATATCTAATATACAAAGATTTAAGACGAAACGACAAGATGGCTCCACGAACATCATCCCGATAGGCTGAATCCCAACTCCATCTCAACAGCCTCTTCTACACTGACGGGGCTCGCCAATAGCCCACCCTCGCCTTACGCTTCGCTTCGCTCAGATAGGGAGCGACGGCTGTAAGCCGGAAAATCGCGATATATTGAGCGATTTTAGCGAGTCTCGGTGCGTGCTTGCACGCCTTGCCCCCGCGAAACCGCCTGCGAAGCGATGGCAGGCGCCCATTGGCAGCCCCTCCACTTTAGCTGATGGCTGCTGGCGGGGGCTTCAATTTCA
>JAZQSR010000070.1:0-3497 GCA_045630225.1 Treponema sp.
CCATACCAAATGTGTGAAAAAATATTTGCAGATGATTATCCGATCAATCCGTCTAAAGAAAAAGATTTTGACAGATATATAACATATCGAAAAGGTAAATTTTCTGAGGACAAAGGATTTCGATGCATTGAAAATATTTCAATATTGGGAGAAATTGCAAAGGACAAATCTAAAGGCATATATAAAATCAGGGCGTTAGAATACAAGGTCTATGGCAGCACAACAGACAGTTGGGAATATTTCTTGTTTAACGATTTGTTTATCAAGCCACTTAATGAAAAAGAAATAGGATTTTTCATAACAGAAACAGGTGTATCATTTACAGTTGATAGAACAAGATGGGATGAGTGTGTGGTCTCAATAAAATATTACACATGCAAAGACCAGGTAGGAGGGTCAAACTCAACGGAATTCCTGCGGGTGAATATACAGGAGGATTTGGCCGCAGCATTCAGCGACTCAGACAAATATATAAGAATAGCGGCCTCAAGTTATCTATTTGACCCCCAAAGCCCCTTAAGGTACAGCATCCAGAACGCCTTTGACGGCAACCCCGCCACAAGCTACGTGGAGAACACCGAAGATGACTTGATGAAGATAGAATTTAGTGGTTTTAAATCTAAATTTTCTAAAAAAGTAGCTTTAGGAATTATAAATGGGTACGCATTAAATGAAAAATATTATTATGCAAATAATCGAATTATAGGATTAAATGCAAATAGTTATAGAATCAATGATGAAAAAACAGAATTAATAGCTAGAGAACCAATACAATTAATCTTGAAAGATGGGATTTATAAATATCAAATCTTATCTTTTGATTATAATAACAGAGTGGGTTCTTTCTCCTTTAGTACTGCAAAAATTATTAAAGGAAATTCTTTTAATGATACATGCATAGCAGAAATAAATCTAAGCGAGACAGATAATTTTGTGTTCGGAGAAATAAATGAGTGATGCACACAAGAGAAACCTAGCAGTGCCTTTCTTTACTCAAAGAGATAATACTTATGTCTGGCAACAAGTAGATTCGGATTCAAATTTAAAAAAGGGCCCGAAATACCCGATGGCATGGCGGAGCTGCAACATCACCAGCCTGTGCATGATTCTGCACTACTGGGGGCTGACACAAGAGACACCGAACCAGATGATAGAGCGGGTGTATACCCAAGGAGGAAAACGATGAAAAAACAGTGGATGATGGTAATGGTGCTGGTAGGTTTACTGTGGCCGTGTGCAGGTGGTGTTGCAGAAGACATGGACGATGCAATCGGGAATTTTCTGAGCAAATTCCCAGACATATTATATCCATCCAAGATATATTTTATGATTGCAAGAAGTGGTTTGGACATATTAACTGTGAAAGACATATTCGAGAGCTCCTCGGCAGGGAAGGAGTTTCCGGAGATAGATTTCGAATTCGACAGAGTACTGAACCAGTTCCACTACTGGATTCTTCCTTATATATTCGTGTCGAAGCCCTACAAAAGGCTGTATGTGAAGGAATTCTACACAGACCACGGCGGCAAACGGACTATGTTCCTCAAGAACACCGCCTTCAGGCTACCGGATAAGGTCGTTCCTTATACCGATCTAGGCAAGGTCTACACGGATCACAATGGCAAGAAGCGAAGGATAACTGGGTGGGTTCGCGATGAGCCAGACTGCGGATACTATTGGGCTCACTATGGCCATACCAAACCAGAGAATCGGTTCAAGTGGTGGCCCAGATACAACTTCGGCAGGCTGTTCAAGAAATACGGCACGGAGGGGTTCACCACCACCATTGTGTACCGCTTTGATGACGAGGAGGAGAAGACGCTGGTGAACGAATACGATGTGAGGGAGGTGGAGAACAGGGAATTCGATATGACATGGCCCTTTTAGGCATGCAGGGATTTCTCCCGTCCATACAGAGAGGGAGTAACACAGGCGGAAGGATTGGAATACATAATAGAATTACTCAAAAACGGCGAGTTTGTTGCAAAATGTGAGGATGCGTCGTCTAGATACATCACAACAGCTGAGGGGGACTCCATGCCCGAGGGAAGAACAAACATTGTATTCTCGGAAGTTGGCATAGAGAAGAACCCCACCTTCTGGACACTGGAGACGTTGCCCTTCAAGGGGGATGTTGGCAAGGAGGGGAAGGCCGAATGTCATGGCCCCTATATTGTGGTGGAAGTGTACAGGGAGAACCCGCTGCAGCTTGAGTTCTGGGAGATTTTGGAGGAGCAGCACCATGTTGGACTGGAAATAAGGGAGAGAACTATATATAGGGGTGTGCTGAGCGGGCAGGAGGTGGAATGCTACAAGGCCGTGGCTGGAGAGAGCGAGTATTATGTGAGGAAGGATGTGGCTGAGCGCTACCTTGCGGACGCATATGACTTTTCGGAGTGGTTCATCGATCTAACTGAAAAACCTGGGAGGTCGAAGGGTATAATCTGCGACAAGAAGAATGTCTACGAGGGGCTGGAGCTGAAGGAAGAGCTAGAGCGGGTGATACAAGGAAACTACACCCAGGGGGACTTCAAGATTCTACTGGGGTATGACAACTCGTCCGCAGAGCTTAGAAGGATACGGGGCGCATTGAGGAGTGTTGTGTGCAGGCATCCTTTGGAATGGGACGAGAGCCAGTTTGCCAGTGAGTCATTGGCAGAGGAGTACAGGATGGTGAACAGGCAGACGGCGGTGCTGTCAAGAGCCCAGGCAAGGAACCTGAGGAAGGCAGCAGCGGACATAGACATCTGGAGGGGAGGGCTGGAAAGAGTGTTCGGCAGGAACGAGTTCAACTTCTACCACCCCTTGTACTTCCTGCACTATCTTGACAAGGCCGGCCTATTGGAATTCAACCCCTATGAAGGCAAGCTCTATAAGGAGTTGTATAAGTCTTCGTCAACCTTGAACCAAGTGTATGATAATAATTCCACAGCACAAAATAGAGCTGACAGAAAAATAGATTTACCAGATACTTGGAAAGTAATTAACAACCCCGGATTTGCTCCCTATTTTGGCAAAGGAAAAGGAATAAATGGATATGGAAGAGTTACAGGATTGTTTAACGAGGATTATATGGATGTTTTAGACAGATACAAAATTGAAAGAGAATATTATTATCATTTCGGTGTCGATTTTGAGGGAACAGGGAAAGCGAATAATGAAATTCATTCATTTATTTACGGAAGAATAATTGCAAAATGTTGGGTATCAACTAATGGACGTTGTCTGCTTGTTCAAAGCCATGCTAACAATAATCTTTATATGCTTTGTCATTTGAGTAAGTATTCTGAAAATCTAAACGAAGGGGATTCTATATTCCCTGGTCAATGTGTTGCTTATGTGGGTAAATCTGGAGTGAAAGATTCAATATATTCTAATGAAGCATTTGCTTACTATCATCTTCATGTTTCCGTAATTAAATATTCGGAAACTGTAATGGATAAAAAAGATATATTCAATATAGCAGAAACTACTCCGAAAATGGCTGTAATAGATGG
>JAZQSR010000071.1:0-1305 GCA_045630225.1 Treponema sp.
GAGATTTTGTTTGAGTGAGCGGCCTGAAAGGAGCGAGCCAGTCGTGCCGTGGCGGAACAGCAAGCCAAGGCCAGTTCCCAAGGGGTGGACTCCGCCAGCAGCTCCAACCAAGAAGCAGGAGAGAATGAGAAAAATCCTGCAATTTCAAACCCACGGTGGGAGGACACAAAGGGCCAAGCAATCACCAAGGCTCTAGTTGGTGATGAGGTCTACCTTTGTGCCGACATCACAGACATTGCCGATGGAGCTACCGCCACCATCAAGATTGTAGAAAAAGACGATGACGGCAAGGACGACCCAGTAGCAACCCTGTCCGCCGTCGTGAGCGGGGGTAGAATCAAATGCCGGTGGCAGGTAAAATACACCGCAGACGAGGACGATGCGGACAGCCAGAAGGAGCTTGCGGAGAAGGGCTACACCCTGCCGGAGTACGCATTCACGGTGGAGTGTGGTGGGGCCACCAGTGGGGAAAGTAGAGTGTTGGAGGTGAGAGGATGGATAAAGGTTAAATATGTTGATAAATCGGGAAACCCTCTGGCAAATAAAAATTATGTTGTTTATTTACTGGATGAAAAAACTTGCATTTCTGGCACTACAGATGAAAATGGCTTTGTACAAGAGGATGAGTTAAAACAAGGCAGATATTTTATCATTTTCGAGGAGTGATTATGGCGAACGTAAATACAAAGGAACTAGTAATAAAAGAGAAAACAGGAACTTGGTCGCAATCAAGAAAGTTGCTCATGGAGTGTGAGAACAATCATAATAATGGATACGCCATGAAATATAGCAAGAATCTTAAAAATGTGTACAAACTTATGAGATGGCTGGAAGAAAGCAACAAAATAGAAAATCATGCAATTGACAAAGATTCTAAAATTTACATTCCCCAAGGACTCTGTGACTATATAAAAATAATCGGCACAGAGATTCCTCTGTCAAAAGATTGCGAATATACGCAGGAAGATTTTGAAATAAAATATGAGGACACACCAGTTTTTCAACATAGGCGGCAACCTAAACTTGATAGTGATGTATCAACAATGCATGTACTGGACAGCTTGTCTAAAGATTTATTTTATGATGAGAAGAAAATAAAGTGGGCTCCTTTGGCAGAAGATTTTAAATCAGAAGATATGAGTGTAGAAGAAATTGTTAGTCAAAATCCTTGTTTGGAAGATAAATTCCGTGAAATTTTACATTTCAAAAATGTAATAAAAGAGGAAGCTGAACAGAATAATAAAAATATTATTCTGCTTCAAGATCGTATAGCTCGTTTCCTAAGCAACATGGTTGAAGAAGCTA
>JAZQSR010000072.1:0-38813 GCA_045630225.1 Treponema sp.
AAAAGCACTTCAAAAGAAGTGCTTTTTCTATGGGCCCACCTGGACTTGAACCAGGGACCTACGGATTATGAGTCCGCAGCTCTAACCACTGAGCTATAGGCCCTAAAACGTGTTCTAATTTTATCATATACTACAGTAATAATCAAGAACTTGTTCTTTAACTATTTTCTTTATCTTCCACTTTTGACTTGTTTTTTTTCTTCGGATTTGCAGGAAACCAGCCCTTCTCCACTCGTTCTTCCTGCTCCTTTAATTCTCCGATACTCCATAAACAAGAAAACCCAACTACAGCCAAGGTTGCAGCCCCGATGGTATTTTTCACAAAGAGAGAAATTGCACAAAAAACTATTCCAGCAATCAAGAAAATTGGCCAAATTTTTGCTGAAAAATAATATTCCCCCTTGATAACAATGGGATGAAAAACACCTATAGTTACAAAACTTATTACACCAATAATAACTCCAGTCCAGTTCATTATTAACATCTCCCTTGTCTACATAATTTAATTTAAAATCTGAATAGTGGATTCACTATATAATCTTTGCTCTAAATAGTCTATCAGTTTCTACGTCACATTAAAAAAGAGTTCCTGATGAAATGCACTCGAATATGCAATACTTTACATCAGAAACTCCCTTCTCATGAATATTCTGTAATTTATAAAATTACAGAGACTTCAAAGTGTTCAAAACCTCATCGTAATTTGGCTCAGTTGTAACTTCATCAACAATCTGAACATATCGAACTACGTCTTTTTCATCCACAATGAAAATTGCACGAGCCAACAAGCCCAACTCTTCAATCATTACACCAAAGGCCTTACCAAAAGCTCTATCCTTATAGTCTGAATAAAGCTTAACTGCTTCAATTCCAGCAGCACCACACCAACGTGCCTGTGCAAAGGGAAGGTCCATAGAAATTACATTGATGGAAACATTTCCTAAAGCAGCTGCTTCCTTATTAAAACGACGAACTTCTGTATCGCAAACAGGTGTGTCAATTGAAGGAACAGTAATGAAAACACGTGTTCCTTTCAAATCATTCTGAGTTACAGCACTTAAATCTTCAGCTACAACAGTAAAAGCAGGAGCAGCTCCTCCCACTGTAGGTACAGAACCAACCAAATTCATAGGTGTTCCAGCCATTTTAACTTGCATATTCATCCTCCTAGATTATCACTAAATCTAACTATGTCTCATAGGACACTATAAATACTATATATTTTACTTTGAAAATAGTCTACAAGATTATCTTGTCGTTATCTATTTTTAAAAGAAGAACCTCCCAAAGGAGGTCCCCAACAGTTCATATCAACCAAAAACTTCTGCGTAGATTTTTTTTCCAAGTTCCTCAGCTGGGGCACTTGGATCTAAGCCATGATCCTTAAAGTACTGATCTTTCTCAGACTGAATCATTTCGCTCAGTTCCTTGTTGAACTCTTTCATAAAATCTTCAAAGCTCATAGTACACTCCGCACATCAAGTATGTTTTACTACCTTTCGAAATACTTAAGTATTATAGCAAACATTTAAAAATTGTACAAACAGTTTTTTAATAAATTTAAAAAAAACAAACCGCAATCTTCAATTTATGACAGATTGCGGTTTATTAAACTCTCCCGAAGGAGCATTATACAATACTACCAGCGATAGTGTGCAAAAGCCTTGTTTGCTTCTGCCATCTTGTGGGTATCTTCCTTCTTCTTGTAGGCAGTACCAGTATTGTTATATGCATCCATCAATTCGTTAGCCAAGCATTCACCCATTCCGTGTCCACTCTTAGCACGTGCAGCCTTAATAATCCAGCGCATTGCCAAAGCTTCACGACGAGCTTCGCGAATCTCAACAGGAACCTGGTAAGTAGCACCACCAACACGGCGTGACTTAACTTCTACCATGGGCTTAACATTGTCAAGAGCCTTCAAGAATACTTCCAAGGGTTCCTTGTCAGTCTTCTTCTTCAACAAATCCATTGCCTCATAGATGATGCGTACACAAGTTGCCTTCTTTCCATCGATCATCATACGACAAACGAACTTGGAAATAACAGGGCTGTTGTACTTTGAATCAGGAGCAACAGGACGGTTAATGCTTTTATTCTTTCTTCCCATCTTATCTCTCCTTATGCCTTAGGCCGCTTTGCGCCGTACTTTGAGCGTCCGCGCTTTCGATCCTCTACACCGAGAGTATCCTTTGCACCACGAATAATGTGATAGCGAACACCAGGGAGGTCCTTAACACGACCACCGCGAATGAGAACAACGGAGTGCTCCTGCAAGTTATGTCCAATACCAGGAATATATGCAGTAACTTCAAATCCATTACCAAGGCGAACACGAGCTACCTTACGAAGGGCTGAGTTCGGTTTCTTAGGGGTGACAGTCATAACACGGGTACAAACACCACGCTTCTGAGGACAGGACTGAAGTGCAGGTGACTTAGTTCTGTTTGCAACTGTCTTTCGTCCGTGACGAATCAACTGATTTATTGTAGGCATTAGCCTTTTCTCCTATATTCTACCGGCAGCACTCCGGCTAAATTTGGCGAATCAAAATCTACGCTAAATACGTAGAATGCATAAAATAATATCAAAAATTCTACATAAGTGTCAATGACTTAATGTAAAATCAGATTTATTTCTCGTCAATCTCAAATTCCACATCATCCTGAAGTGCGATACGTTCTTGCTCTTCACGCTCCAAGCGACGTCGCTCAACAATTTCGTGCATCTGTTCGTCCAAGTCTGATGCATTATCATCAAACAATTTGATGCCCTTGTAATTATTGATACCAGTACCAGCAGGAATCAAGTGTCCAATTGAGACATTTTCCTTCAATCCACGTAAGTAGTCAACAGAACCTGCAATAGCGGCATTAGTAAGAACACGAGTTGTCTCCTGGAAGGATGCAGCAGAGATGAAAGAATCGATATTCAATGCAGACTTTGTAATACCTTGGAACATGGGGCGAGCAACCGCTGGCTTACCACCACTTTCCAAAACTTTTCTGTTTTCTGCATGGAATTTGTACTTATCTACATGCTGTCCATAGATAAACTTGGAGTTACCTACAGAAACAATCTCAACCTTACGCAACATCTGACGAATGATAACACCGATGTGCTTGTCATTGATGGTTACACCCTGTGTTCGGTACACTTGCTGGATTTCATCCATCAAGTAATTCTGCAGAGCATTTTCACCAAGAATTGCCAAGATATCGTGGGGACTGATGGAACCGTTACAGAGCTTTTCACCAGCAACCACCTCATCTCCGTCACGAATCAACAACTTGAGACTAATGGGAACTTGATGCTCGAATTTCTTGCCATAAACATCTACAACCGTAATGAGGCGCTTGCCCTTTGCAATTCCATTAAATTGAACTGTACCAGAAATCTGAGACAGTACAGCAGGCTCCTTTGGCTTGCGAGCTTCGAAAAGCTCAGAAACTCGAGGCAAACCACCGGTAATATCCGCAGTCTTAGAAGCTTCTCTTGGAGTTCGAGCGATGATGTCGCCTTCTTTAATAGTATCACCTTCATTCACAGACAAGATAGCTCCTACAGGCAAGTAGTAGCTAGCAATTTCTGTCTTTGTGATATCTGTAATAAATATTCGAGGCAATTTTGTTTCACTGTGCAAGTCAGTAATTGTTCGTTCAATCTTACCCTGTTCAGTAATATCCTCACGCAAAGTAGAACCAAGAATGATATCCTCAAAGTTAACAATACCACTCTTTTCTGCAATAATAGGATCTGAATAAGGCTCGAATTCAGCCAAGCTCTTCTGCTTAGGAACAAAATCTCCTTCCTTTACAACCACTGTTGAACCGTTCTGGATTTCAATAACCTGTTCATTACCAATCAAATACATTACATTGTCTTTAATGGCAATACGAGCGGCTTGAGAAGCAATTGTATCTTGTCCAGCCCGAGAGAACAATGGAGCGTCCTTAAATACTAACTCTCCATCCCCAATCAACAACTTGTCATTTGGCTCAAGATTAAACTTATTCAAAACCTTAGCAACAGTCATTGAACCCTTTCGAGCAAACAAATAGTTACCAGATGCAGTTTCAATGATACTTGTTCCCTTAATCTTTTCTACCAACACATCGTTCTTCAAAGAGATTGAGTTTTCTTCTGTAGCACGAGATGCAATACCACCTGTATGGAAGGTACGCATGGTCAACTGAGTACCAGGCTGTCCAATTGATTGAGCGGCAATGATACCTACAGCCTCACCGATTTCAACAATCTTATTCCGAGCCAGGTTTCTACCATAACACTTACAACATACACCATGCTTACATTCACAGGTCAAAACAGTTCGCAATTTAACCTTTTCTACACCAGCTTCCTCAATTTTAGCAGCCAACTCGTCAGTAATGTATTCATTTACATCACAAATCAACTCGCGTGTAATGGGATTCAACACCCGCTCCAAGGTAAAGCGACCAGCAATTCTGTCCCGCAAGGACTCGATTACTTCGTCCCCCTCCTTAACAGCAGCATACTCCAATCCGTTGATTGTACCACAGTCTTCCTCGTTTACAACAACATCTTGGGCAATATCAACAAGACGACGAGTCAAATAACCTGCGTTAGCAGTTTTAAGAGCCGTATCTGAAAGACCTTTTCGAGCACCATTGGTTGAAATGAAGAACTCGATAACAGAAAGACCTTCCTTAAAGTTTGAACGGATGGGCAACTCGATGATATCACCGTTAGGCTTTGCCATCAAACCGCGCATACCAGCCAACTGACGAATCTGATTCTTACTACCACGAGCACCAGAAGCGGCCATCATGTAAATGGTATTAAAACCATCTTTGTCCCGCTCCAGGTTATTCATCATGGTTTTTGTCAAATCTTCGTTGGTGCGTGACCACAGAGAAGTTACCTTTTCGTAACGCTCTGCAGCAGTCATTTCACCTACATTGAAGCTCTTCTGGATCTTTTCAACTTCTTTGTTGGCCTCTTCGATAATCTTGGACTTCTCTTCTGGAATAAGAATATCTTCCATTGAGATTGTTGCTCCAAAGAAGGTTGCATATCTATATCCAACTGCCTTAATGGCATCCAGCATCTGTACAGTGAGCCAGGCACCCTTTTCTGCATAGACCTTTTCAATCAGATTCTTCAGTTCCTTGTCACCCAGTAGCTCGTTTACAAACTCGACGTCAGCAGGCATTTCCTCGTTGAACTTTAAGCGTCCTGCTGTTGTAGAAACAACAGCACCATTATAAGGAGCCTTTCGAACAGGAACTTGAATTTCAGCCTGCCACTCAATTACGTTGGAATCTGCTGCCAAGAAAACCTCTTCCTCAGAACTGAAACGTTTTCCAGTACCCTTGGCAGTAGGCTTAATCTTTGTCAAATAGTAGATTCCCAAAACCATGTCCTGAGAAGGATATACAATGGTCTTACCGTTAGCGGGATCAAGAAGGTTTCGTGCGGAAAGCATCAATGTCCAACATTCCATCTGAGCAGCTTGGGTCAATGGCACGTGGACGGCCATCTGGTCACCGTCAAAGTCTGCGTTAAATGCACGACAAACAAGAGGATGCAAACGGATAGCCTTTCCTTCTACTAGTACGGGCTCAAAGGCCTGAATACCTAATCGGTGCAAGGTAGGAGCACGGTTCAACATAACAGGATGCTCTCGTACAACCTCATCAAGAATCTTGAACACCTCTGGCTTTTCCATATCTACAGCGATACGAGCCTTCTTTACATTGTATTCAATGTTCTTATCTACCAATTTTTTCATGATGAAGGGCTTGAATAGCTCCAAAGCCATCTTTGTGGGCAAACCACACTGCCACAACTTCAATTCAGGACCAACAACGATTACAGAACGACCAGAGTAGTCAACACGCTTACCCAACAAATTCTGTCGGAAACGTCCCTGCTTACCCTTCAACATATCAGAAATAGACTTAAGTGGCCTATTAGAGGCCCCCTTAACAGCCCGTTTACGCTTTGAGTTGTCAAAAAGAGCATCTACTGCTTCCTGTAACATACGCTTTTCGTTTCTGATGATGATTTCAGGCGCAGAAAGCTGCATCAATCTCTTGAGGCGATTATTTCTGTTGATAACACGACGATACAAATCGTTCAAATCGGATGTGGCAAAACGACCACCATCCAACTGAACCATAGGACGAAGCTCTGGGGGAATAACAGGAATTACATCTAGAATCATCCAAGAACATTTATTTCCAGAAGCACGGAAATTTTCTACCAACTCAATCCGCTTCAAAAGCCTTTTGTCACTCTTCGGGCCCTTTTCTTCCATCTTGAGACGGAGTTCTGCAGCCAACTCATCAAGATTCAAGCCTTCCAGCAATGTCTTGATTGCTTCTGCACCCATTTGAGCCTGGAATACATCACCGTAGCGCTCCTGAGCTTCCATGTATTCTTCTTCTGACAACAACTGCATCTTCTTTAAGTCAGTGTCACCAGCATCGATTACGATGTACTTCTCATAATACAATACGGAACGCAATGCATTCTGCTGCAAGTCCAGCAACAACCCCATACGTGTGGGGGAAGAACGATAGTACCAAATGTGTGATACAGGGGCAGCTAACTCAATGTGTCCCATACGTTCACGTCGTACCTTGAAGTGGGTAACTTCTACACCACAACGATCACATACAACACCCTTGTATCTGATGGACTTGAATTTTCCACAGAAACATTCCCACTCTTTGGTAGTACCAAAGATTCGTTCGCAGAAAAGACCATCTTTCTCCGGCCGAAGAGTACGGTAATTTATAGTCTCAGGCTTTTTTACCTCGCCATATGACCAAGCACGCATAACGTCTGGTGAGGCAAGTTTTATCATCAAACTGTCAAAATCTTGAATATCCCGCATACAAATCTCTCCTATGATTCGAAGTCAGAACCAATCTTATTGATCATATCCTCGTCACGCTCTGTGAGAGGTATCTGCTTACCCTTCTCATCGTAGATTGTAAGATCAAGGGCCAAACCACGTAATTCCTGAACAAGAACGTTGAAGGATTCTGGAACACCAGCAGCAGTGGAAGGTTCACCCTTAACGATTGACTCATAAATCTTTGAACGTCCGTTCATATCGTCAGACTTAATAGTAAGGAGCTCCTGCAAGGTGTTAGCAGCACCGTATGCTTCCAGTGCCCAAACCTCCATTTCTCCCAATCGCTGACCACCAAACTGAGCCTTACCACCCAGAGGTTGCTGGGTAACAAGTGAGTAAGGACCTGTTGAACGAGCGTGCATCTTATCATCAACCAAGTGGTGTAGCTTCATGAAGTAGATTACACCAACAAATACATCGTTCTTGAAAGCCTCTCCAGTACGTCCGTCACGGAGTGTAGCCTTAGAACTCGGATGGAAACCAGCTTCTACCAGTTTTGCTTCAATTTGCTCGTTGGAAGGAGACTGGAATACAGGAGCTTCATACCACTCATTCAAATATTTTCCAGCCAATCCCAACTCAGATTCCATAATCTGACCGATGTTCATTCGAGAAGGAACACCAAGTGGGTTCAAACAAATATCAAGTGGTGTACCGTCTTCAAGGTAGGGCATATCTTCAATAGGAAGAATACGTGCAACAATACCTTTGTTTCCGTGTCGACCAGCCATTTTGTCACCTTCACGGAGCTTACGTTTTGTTGCAATCAAAACCTTTACAACTTCTTCTACACCAGGGTTAAGGTCGTTTCCGTCAACACGGCGCAAACGCTGTACATCGATTACAGTACCCTCTACACCATGGGGAACACGCAATGAGGTATCACGAACCTCTTTTGCTTTTTCACCGAAGATTGAATTCAACAACTTGAACTCAGGAGTTGTTTCAGTTTCACTCTTAGGTGTGGTCTTACCAACCAAGATATCCTGAGAACGAACAACTGCACCAACACGGATAACACCTTCTTGGTCAAGATTTGCCAACAATTCCTCATTGGTATTGGGAATATCACGAGTAATCTTCTCTGGTCCCAACTTTGTATCACGAATCTCAGTGGAATATTCTCGGATATGAATAGAAGTAAACATATCCTCCTTTAGAACACGCTGAGAAATAAGGATAGCATCCTCATAGTTGTATCCATTCCATGGCACGAATCCAACCAAGATATTTCTACCAAGAGCCAACTCACCATTGAAGGTAGCAGGTCCGTCTGCAAGAACATCACCCTTCTTTACCTTTTGGCCCAACTCTACAATGGGACGCTGGTGATAACAAGTATCTTGGTTTGTTCGCTGATATTTCAGAATCTGATACATATCCAAAATACCATTGGCAGCACCATCAGGCTTAATGCGAATTTCATCTGCAGCAACAAATACTACTTCACCATCACGCTTTGCCTTGATAAGTACGCCAGAGTCATATGCACACTTTGCTTCCATACCAGTTCCAACATGGGGTGGTTCAGGGAACAACAAAGGAACAGCCTGACGCTGCATGTTAGAACCCATGAGAGCACGGTTTGCGTCGTCATGCTCCAAGAAAGGAACAAGGGCAGCAGAAACAGAGATTACCTGCTTGGGAGAAACGTCCATATACTGCACGTCTTTGGGAGAGCGGGTGGTATAGTCACCCTGATGACGACATGAAATATGCTCAATGGCAAAAGTTCCATCCTGATTGAGGTTGGTAGAAACCTGTCCAATGTAATATTTATCTTCATCCATGGCAGACAAATAATCAACATTGTCAGTTGCCTTGCCGTCTACAATTTGTCGGTAAGGTGCTTCCAAGAATCCATACTCATTAACACGAGTATAAATTGCAAGAGAAACAATCAAACCAATGTTTGGACCTTCAGGTGTTTCAATAGGACACATGCGACCATAGTGAGTGTAGTGAACGTCACGAACCTCAATACCTGCACGGTCACGAGTAAGACCTCCAGGTCCCAATGCGTTCAAACGGCGCTTATGTGTCAACTCGGCCAAGGGATTAACCTGGTCCATAAACTGGGAAAGCTGACTTGAACTGAAGAATTCCTTGATTGAAGCAACAATTGGTTTAATAGAAATCAAATCCTGAGGACGAAGAGTCTCAGTTTCTTTCAAACTCATTCGTTCCTTGGCGATTCTTTCCATACGACTAAAAGCTGTCTTCAATTGTGTTGTCATTAATTCGCCAACAGAACGAACACGACGGTTACCTAAGTGGTCAATATCGTCTAAGTTAGCATCACCAACATACACCTTAATAAGGTACTTCATCGTAGAAACGATATCTTCCTTAACAAGGGTGTGGTCTTGAATATTTTCCTTATAATCAAACTTCTTGTTCAGCTTGTAACGTCCAACTCGTCCCAAATCATAACGACGGCTGGAGAAGAACATTGAAGTCAAATCCTTTTCAGCAGCTTCAATGGTAATGGGCTCTCCAGGCATAAGAACATTGTAAACTGCAGCCAGAGCCTCTTCCTTTGTAGGTTCATCAGAATCAAATCCATCTTTTACAAAACGAATTTCTTCTCTTTCGAAACAATTGATAATCATCTCTGAACTAAGAGATGTATCTTCGATGCTCTTAGAATTTTTATCGTTTTTGGGCTCTCCAAAACGGATAACAGTCAAATCAGTAATCTTGTGGATAATCAATTCATCTATATCGTGCAGATGTAACTTGTCACCAGCTCGAAATAATTTCTTTGATTCTCCGCTTTCGCTATCAGTAATATATATAGCATCAGCCAAAACGCGATTTACCAAAGCATCTCGTGACTCAGGAGTATCCTCTAAAGTTAGTTTTTCTACATCATAGAAACAACGAATAATCTCTTCACGAGAAGAAAATCCTAGTGCACGTAAAAAAATAGTTCCTAGGATTCGTTTCTTGCGGTCAATTTTTGCGTAAATTAATTCTTTTTTCTGGTCAATTTCAAATTCCAACCAGCTTCCTCGATAAGGTATGATTCGGCTAGAATACACACCCTTGTCGTTACTAAAGATGACACCAGGGGAACGATGAATCTGGGAAACTACAACACGCTCGGCACCGTTGATAATGAAGGTACCTCGATCGGTCATCAGGGGAATGTCTCCCATATAAATATCTTTTTGACGGATTTCTGCTGTCTGCTGAAAGTTCAAGTTAATACGAGCCTTTAATGGTACAGAATAGGTAAGTCCCTTCTGCTTGCACTCTAGCTCAGAGAATTTTATATTTTTTTCATCAAGTTCATAATATTCATACTCAAGAATCATATCACCGTTAGGACTCTCGATAGGGAAAGTGGAAGAAAAAACTTCCTGAAGTCCTTGTTCTGCCAGTGATTCATGATTGTCCAGTTTTTCCTTCTGCAAAAAACTCTCGTAAGAAGAAAGTTGGATATCAATGAGGTTAGGCAACTCCATAAAATTCTGGATATTCTTGCCTATATACTGACGATTAATCGTCCGAGTTTTTGCAAACATCAAATCCCCCCTTGACTGATGTGTCTTCTAAATAGATATAGCCACCGAGAAAATAATCCCGGCAGCATAATAAAATAATGAGAAATCAGAATAGATACAAAGAGCAACCGCACCAATTATCTTGATGCGGCCACGGCTGTAGCCAAGACTTATGCAATCTTAACAACTCCACCTGCTTCTTCAATTTCTTTCTTAATCTTATCTGCTTCTTCCTTGGAAACACCTTCTTTAAGAACTTTTGGTGCACCTTCAACCAATTCCTTGGCTTCCTTAAGACCCAAACCAGTAATTCCACGAACAGCCTTGATAACTGCAATTTTCTTGTCAGCAGCTGCGCTTTCGAGACTTACGTTGAACTCAGTCTGCTCTTCAGCGGCAGCAGCAGGAGCTGCACCAGCACCAGCAACCATAACGGGAGCTGCGGCTGTAACACCAAACTTTTCTTCCATAGCCTTTACAAGCTCGGATGCTTCCAAAACTGTCATAGAAGCGATTGCATCAAGAATCTGATCTGTAGTAAGAGCTGCCATATTATCTTCTCCTTATTCAATAGGCATTAATTTTTATACACAGACAGGAGGACAGCGCCTGAAGCCTGACTGTGTTTTATCAATAGGTAGAATCTAGCAAACTGCCAGATTGTCAGCACCGATTACTCGGCAGCTGTCTCTCCACCTTCTGACATCTTGTCCACGTAGGCCTGCAATGTTGCGGCCACCTTCTGTACAGGAGCGTTGATTGTAGACATAATCATTGCAATCAACTGCTTCTTTCCTGGGAGCTTTGAGAAAGCTTCCAGTTTTGCTGCATCATAGTTTTCATTGTCAATCAAGCCACCCTTGATTTCAAGAGCAGGAGCTTCCTTAGCGAAGTCATACAAAATCTTAGCAACTTCATTTGTATCTTCTGTAGACAATGCAATAGCTGTAGGGCCAGTCAAGAAATCTGCAACACCTTCAACCTTCAATTCATCAAAGGCAATACGTGCAAAGTTATTCTTGATAACCTTGAAAGAACAATTCTTTTCTCTCAACTGCTTGCGAAGTGCAGAAATCTGCTCTACGGTCAAACCACGATAGTCAGCGAAAATGTAATCAGAGCCTGTTTCCAGAACGGCCTTTGCTGCAGCAATGGCCTCCACCTTTGCAGGCTGGATTTTCTTTGCCTTAATAGCCATTCTTATTCTCCTTCCTTATAGTTCACCCAAACACCAGGGCCCATTGTAGAATTAACTGATACAGACTGAACAAAACCAGCCTTTGCATCAGAAGGCTTCTTTCTGATAATTTCAGCAAGAAGAGCCTGTACGTTTTCTACAATCTTATCTGTATCCATGGAAACCTTACCAACAGCAATGTGAACAACACCAGTCTTGTCAGCACGGAATTCTGTACGACCTTTCTTCAGCTCAGCAATAGCCTGAGTGATATCTGCTGTTACAGTTCCAGTCTTGGGGTTAGGCATCAAACCCTTTCGTCCCAATACCATACCGAGGCGTCCAACATCCTTCATCATGTCGGGGGTTGCAACAGCTACGTCAAAATCAAGCCAGCCACCCTTAACCTTTTCGATGTACTCATCTGCACCAGCAAAAGCAGCACCTGCATCCAAGGCTTCTTTTACACGATCTTCTTTACAGAATACCAAAACTTTCTTTTCACCCTTAAACTGATGGGGGAAAACCAAAGTATCACGCATAGTCTGACTCTTTGTAAGACGCAAATTTACGTGAGCTTCTACAGTCTCATCAAAGTTAGCAAACTTGATGTCTTTTACAACCTGACAAGCCTGAGCCAAATCATACAACTTTGTGGGCTCGTACTTTGCAAGGGCCTGAAGATATTTCTTTCCGTGCTTCATATTACCGCTCCACCTCTACACCCATACTGCGGGCTGTTCCAGCAATGATTTTCTTTGCTGCTTCAAGATCATTTGCATTAATGTCAGGCATCTTTGTCTTTGCAATCTCTTCCAACTTTTCCTTGGACAAGGTAGCAATCTTATCCCGCAATGGGTTTGCAGCACCCTTGTCGATTCCAGCAGCTTTCTTGATGAGAACAGCAGCAGGAGGAGTCTTAAGAATGAATGTAAAGGTTTTATCCTGATAAACAGTAATGACTACAGGAACTACAAGTCCTGGCTCCATTGATTTTGTGCGGTCATTAAACTGCTGCACAAACATTGGTGCGCTTACACCATGAGGTCCAAGAGCAGGACCAACTGGGGGCGCAGGTGTTGCCTTTCCTGCAGGACACTGCAGTTTAATGACGGCGGTCACCTTTTTCTTTGCCATATATTACTCCTTACATTGGTATGATAAATTCAAACGAATCCATCTAGCGAGACGGTTAAGTATATTAACCGTCTCTCCCAAAACAAGAATACCGAGGCAATAACCTCGGGTATCTTACTAAATTTTTTCTACCTGTAACAAACCAAGTTCTACAGGTGTATCTCGTCCAAAAATGTTGACAGTAACTTTTAACTTGTTTTTTTCCAGATTAACTTCTTCGATGGTACCAGAAAATGAAGCAAAGGAACCTTCAATAATTTTAACCTGCTCTCCCACTGAAAAACTCTGCTTGAGACGAGTAGGTTTTTCACCTTTAATATCACCTGATTTTTGCAACAATGCTTTTGCTTCGTCAGCGGAAATTGGACGAGGCCTTACATTAGGATCAGCACCAACAAATCCGGTAACACCTTGAATACGTCTAATTACAGAACAAGTTGCTTTCCAACCAATATCAGGTAGATCAAGTTCAATCATAATGTAACCAGGAAGAAATTTCTTGGTAGAAACCTTTTTCTTCCCTTCTTTTATCTCAACGACCTCTTCAACAGGAACTTTTATATCGAGAACTACATCAGAAGATAATTCTCCTGAATCTACAAGAAGACGAATAGTTTTTTCAATTTTGGACTCATACCCATTATAGGTATGTAAAATATACCAGCCTCTCGCCATTTACTCTGCCTATTAAAACACCAAATTCATTCCAGTTACAAAAACCAGATCCAACAGACCAAGAACTACAGCGATTAATATTGTGGAAATTAGTACAACTTTTACAGATGAAACTGCATCATTACGAGAAGGCCATACCACCTTCTTAAGCTCTGCAATGCATTCCTTGAAAAAACGGATGATCTTTCCCATGACAGTCCCTAATTTTATAAAAAGATACAGGCCAGGAAGGACTCGAACCCTCAACATTCGGTTTTGGAGACCGACGCTCTACCATTAGAGCTACTGACCTAGATATATTTATGGGCTACATTGTAGCCCAAGAATCCTTATTTTGCCTTTGTTTCCTTATGCAAAGTATGCTTACGATCAAAGGGGCAATATTTATTTAATTCCAACTTACCCTGAATATTCTTTCTATTCTTGTAAGTTGTATAATTCTTACGCTTGCACTCGCTACACTGTAAAGCGATGATTTCAATAGCTGTCTTCTTCTTGCTAGCCATTTTGCTTCTCCTATGATAAAATACCGGCAAAATCGCCGATGCAATTAGAGCCTCCGAGCGGGATCGAACCGCTGACCTCAACCTTACCATGGTTGCGCTCTGCCGACTGAGCTACAGAGGCGAGTCTATCAAAATTGATAGTTACAAAACTATACATACAAATTTTTTCTTTGTCAATAGAATAGAATAGAAAAATCTTTTTTTTTCTTTCGAAACTCATTGAAAATCGTTACTCGGAGGACAATGCTGCTACGGGATCCAACTTGGCAGCACGGGAGGCGGGGCTCAGACCAAAGAAGATTCCGATTCCAGCGGAAAATACGAAGGCCAAGATACAAGCTCCCCACTGGATAGCAAAACTATTTTTCATTACCTTTGCAGCCACAGCACTGATGGCAATGCCTACAGCGATTCCTACAGCTCCACCTAGCACGGTAATTAAGGCTGATTCAATCAAGAATTGGAGACGGATGACGTTAGGGCTTGCACCAAGGGCTTTTCGTATACCGATTTCTCGTCGCCGCTCTGTAACGGTAACAATCATAATATTCATGATACCGATTCCACCTACCAGCAAGGAAATAGCGGCGATTCCAGAAAGAATGAGGCTGATACTTCCTGTAAGCTGCTGATATTCTTCCAACATAGCCTGCATGGAGCTTACTGAGGCGGCGTACTGGGAGCCAGAGATGAAGGTGATATACTCTTTAATGTGTTCCGACACCACGGGAGCCTTATCCTGATGGGTACATTGTACGATGATGGTGGAGGCCTGGGCAGAGGGCATAATCTTCTTGGAATAAAAACCACGAGGAATCAGTACCATAGAATCAGTGGGATTCATGGAATTACCAGAGGAAAGGACTCCTGCCACACGAAAGTTAAAGGTGACATTTCCAGCCACAACAGAGACCGTTTGACCAATAGGATCTTCAGCTTCAAATAATCCTTCTGCAATTTCTGTACCGATAAGTAGTCGCTGCTGTCCCGTTACATTGTCGGATATGGAAAATCCACTTCCTTTATCGAGAGTAAGTCCGTTGACTTCAAGATAACCAGGTTCTATGGCTATGGCACTAGCTGTGACAGTGGTTTCACCTCGACTTAAAGTCATACTGAGAGTATTGGTGTAGTGAATGGACTTGATGTTTTCCACGGCGTCAAAGAGGTTTTCTCGGAAGGTTTCGTTAAAGGTGACAGAGGCATTTCGACGACGCTGCATAAATCCACCTGAAATCTCTACTAAATCAAGGCCAGCAGAGGAAAAACTATCTTCCACTGTTTTTGTGGCACTTTCACTGAGGGAGGTGATGACTATGACGGAAGCCACACCGATGATGATGCCTAAAAGAGAGAGGAAGCTACGGATTTTGTTTCTGCGGAAATTTCTGAGGGCAAAAATCAAGTCGTCAAGCATGGGAGCCTCCAAAATCAAGGGGATTTCCGTCTTGCAGGATTTTTCCGTCTAAGATGGAAATTTGACGAGGAGCCTGGGCACCGATTTTTTGATCGTGGGTAACGATGATGACGGTGGTTCCCTGGCTATTGATACGAGAAAAAAGCTCCAACACACGGTGGCCTGTCTCAGAGTCCAGGGCGCCAGTGGGTTCGTCTGCAAGAATGATTTGCGGGCGAGTAACGGTGGCTCGAGCAATAGCTGCCCGCTGCTTTTGACCGCCAGAAAGCTCGGAAGGCAGGTGATGAAGTCTATCCTGCAAGCCCATATCCACTAGGGCTTCTTCTGCTCGCCGCTTACTTTCCCTTCGGTCCACACCTTGGTACCGCAAAGGCAGCATTACGTTTTCCAAGACACTCATGGAGGGCAGCAAAAAATATTGCTGGAACACAAAGCCCACGGTTTTGTTCCGAAGATAGGCCAATTCCTTTTCGTTCATGGAGGCGGTGTTTTTACCGCCAATTTCCACCAAGCCCTTGGAGGGACGGTCAAGACAGCCAATCATGTTCATGAGGGTGGATTTGCCAGAGCCAGAAGGCCCCATAATGGTGATGTATTCACCCTGCCGTACCTGAAAAGAAACTCCACGAAGGGCTTGGACGTGAACATCGGCCACCTGATATTCCTTGGTGACACCTTCCATGCGGATGCAGATTTCTCCCTGCTGAATGTTCTGTCTAGCGTCCACCGAAACCTCCAGAAGGGGCACCAGAAGGAGGCATTCCTCCCATGCCAGGCATACCAAATCCCCCAAGGCCAGAATTTTCTTCTTTACTTTGAGAGCTGCTTCCTGCCTTAAAATTGCCGGGACGAGTACCAGATATTTGAGGAGCAGACTGAGGCTTTAACAGAGCATTTTCTGGAATTTCTCCTTGCACTACCTTGAAATAGGTTCGGTCGTAGGGAATGGCTACAATTTCGACTTGTCTAGTGGAGCCATCCTGTTGATACACCTCTACGTAGGATTTTTTGTCAGCAGAAAAACCTATAGCTTCCCGCTGAATCAAGGTGAGATTTTCTGGTGGGCTGATTTCGATTTCTCCAGTAAAGGAATAATTTGGCAAAATGATTTCTGGTGGATTGTAAATGCGAATTTCCACCTTTACAATGGAAGCTCCACGACTGGTAACACTTCCAACTGCGGGATAGGAAACTACTTCACCTTGGATTTTTTCGTCACCGTAGGCTGGGAAGGTACAAGAAACCTTTTGCCCAGACTGTAGCTTGGGAGCGTCAGTTTCCACCACCTCCACGTAGGATTTGAGGTAATCTCTCTGAATAAGGGTTCCCACAGAATCCTTTGCTTCAAGATAATCTCCCACTGCAGCAGTGAAATCTGCCACAACACCATCAAAATTTGCCTTGATTTTTCTATCTTCTAGCTTTTTTTCCAAGGTTTTTCGCTGATATGCCATTAACTCCAGCTCCTTGGGGCTACCGTTAATCTGCTTTTGAGCCGTGTCATAATCGTGCTTTGCAAGATTGTATTCCTGTTCGCTCTTGTCCAGCTCCATCAACACATCGCCCTTTTTAACTCGATCTCCTACCTTAACGTAAACCCCAGTAACGGTGCCATTTCCTGCGACTGTAAGGGTTTGGGTTTGAGCTGCTTGAATGGTACCAGAAATCTCGATTATGTTGGTAACTGTTTCTCGGATTACCTTTAAGCTTGTTTCACCAGAATTTTTTGATGAAGTTTTTTTCGTACCCTTCACGGCAAAAAAAAGGATAAGTCCTGTTAGGGCTGCTAAAATCAGGATAAGCAAGAAAACACGAAGGGATTTTTTTTGAGCCATTTACTGTACCTCCTGAACAAAGAGCTGTCGTGTTCCAATGTAATGTAGCAGCAATTCTAGATCTGCAATCTGACACTGAATCAGGGCCTTATCTCGATTTGTTATGGCTTGATTGAATTCTGTTTCTGTGGTCATGCCTCGGTTATACAAATTGGTGGTATCTTGAGCCAGCTGCTGATAGAGTTCCAGTTCTTCAATGGAAACCTGCCGGTTCCAGAGCAGGTCTTCCCAGGTAAGAAGGGCATCTTCTGCGGCTTGCTGATATTTTTCTTCTGCATCAAGAATTTTTAGCTGGGCAAGCTGAAGACTCAATTCCCGCTGACTTTTTTGCAGGCTTTGAGTTTTCATGTCGTTGGGAGACCAGCTGAGGGAAATCTGGGCAGAAGGTGTTTTTTCTTCACCTTCCAGAGGAACTGACACACCGCTGGAAAGTCTTCCTCCAAAACCTTGCAACACCAAGGCGGCTTGCACAGTATCAGCTTGACTTGCTCCAAGATTTTGATTCTTGTAGGTATAGCCTGCTTCTGCAGAAAGAGTGACTGGAGAATTTGCCTCAATTTCCAGCTGAGTTGTGGTAAGATTCCACAGGGCAGATTCCATGGCGGTGTAACGCTCAATTCCTTCCAAGGGAAGCTTTTCTAAAATACCTGTGCTGGCAAGAAGTTTTGCTGACAAAGAAAGGTTTTCCATGGAAAGCTGGTTAGACTGCAAGCCACATTTTTGAGCAAAAAGCTCTAACTCCCGCTGAAAATTCCGCTGTTGCTTGTCCACATTCCGCTGGGCAGAAAGGACCTCCATTTCCTTAGTTCTGTATCGAGTGGAAGTTGGACTATAACCTTGAACTTTCAATACAGCTAAATCAAGCTCCTTGGTATACACAGAATCCTTTGTAGAAAGAAGATTGCCATAACTGGAGTACAACTCTTTGATTTTTGAATAAAATTCCTTTTCCACAGCTAAGGCTTGCTCTTGAATTTTACGTTGGGCTTCCTGTAAGCTGCGATTTGCCTTGAGAACAGATAATTGGCTGGACTTTCCGCTGTTTCCAAGAATTTCCGTGCCGATAGAAATGCTTGCTCCTTGAAGACCCCTTCCAGAAGCAGTTCCACCAGATGATGTCACGGAGGAAGCATTCTTGTTTAAATCAAACTGAAGGGGGAAAGATGCTTCTACATAAGTGCCATTTAGTTTTGGCATGGATACAGAAATACTTGGTTCACCTCGGATTTGGCTGGAGCCCATGGAAAAATTTCCCGTGGAAAGATTTAGCTTTATACCTTGAGACACCATGGTGGATTCATGAGAAAGCTGCTGTTGATTCAGCTGAATCATCATGGTTTGTATTTCCCGATGATTGGCCACATAGGCGGCTAAAAGCTCTTGGAGAGAAAGCTGTTCTTGGGTTTCATCAGCTGAAATTGAAGAGAGAGCTGTACCCTGCTGCTCCATTTTCGTAGCAACTGCTGAAAGGGGAAAAAAGAATCCTATCAACAAGCCCACAGCGGCTGTTTTACACAGAATGCTTCGTTTCATAGTTTTATTTTATAAGAAAAATCTTAAATAACACTTAAATGCAGGAGACTTCTCCTACCAAAATTTTATTTCAGGCGAGGCTCCAGTTTACAGATGATTTCCACCGCAGCATCCCGCTCTGAAACACTGGCAAAACCAACTCGTAGTGTTCCAGAATTCTCGGTAACAATTTCCAGGGTTCGACGATAAAACTCATCTCGATCTTCTAGCTCATCCTCATAACTCAAGGTGGGCAGGGCATACATTTCTGAGAACAATAGTTGACGTCCATCTACCACAAGGCCATTTTTGTACACACCAGCCATGGCACCCAGTACCCGCTCCCGAATCACCAGCTCTGCTGCCAGCAAGGCCACACCACAAAGGACGGCATTTATCATGAAACCAAAATTTCGGAACCACTGGAACAAAATCAAAGTTGGAGCAAGCACTAGCACTGGGATCATAAACCTGTTTTGGATACCAGTGAGGGGCAATACCTGTTCTCCAAGATTTGCCATCAACTTTTTTTTGCGATTTGGCCAGGTTACCAGCAATGCACCATAGGCAAGAAGAGCCACTATCTGTAGTAAATAATTAATCATTAATCACCCTCAAAAAAAAACAGCCCTAAACAGGGCTGTTGATATTGGCCTAGAAAACAAATGTGTTCAAAAGCCCAAAAGGGATTTACTGAGCAACTGCCTCAGCAGACACTTCACCCTCTACAGGAACAACTTCCTCAGCAGGAACTTCGCCCTCTACAGGAACGACTTCCTCAGCAAGAACTTCTCCCTCTACAGCCTGCTCTTCAACCACAGTCTCCTCTGTAACAGGAGGAACCTGATCCTTCTTTCCCATTGCACTAACGCTAGCCAACATAAATACTACCAAAGCAGCAATTGCAGCAATCTTTTTCATAAAAAAACTCCTTATTGTCGATTACATTCTCTTTCGAAAAGATGTCTTATTCTATTTATTTTTTAAATTTATTTCATTAAAATATGCTAAGAATTCCCTAAAAATCATAGTTAATTTTTTTTAGAATTTGAAAAAATCTCCATAACAAGTAATTTTTGATTTATACTGCCATTCTCCATCTATCAAGCTCTTTATCCTCTATTTTGTTACATCGTGAAGCCATTTTTTTGAGCGGAGTCGGATAAGGCCAAAGGTTGCTTTAATAGGCTCTTCTGCCAAAATGGCGGTATACACAATCCAAGGCTCTAAGCCAAGTACCAGTGCAGTAAAATAGCCCAGGGGTAAGGCCACACCCCACAGTGAAAGCACATCCATCAAGGCTGCGTAGATGGTATCTCCACCAGAACGACACACTCCCACTACCATGCACATATTGAAGCTCTTGAAAGGATATGACACCATCAAGGCCATCAACATAAACTGGGCCTGCTGCAAAATCTCTGGCTCCACCTTGAAAAAATAAGGCAACATTCGAGACAGGGGAATCAGCGTCAGAGCCACCACCGCTGCCAAAGCTGGCATGAACCAGCCAAAGGTGTTGGCCATTTTAATAGCCTGCTCCCGTTGCCCCGCACCAATCTGTTTTCCGATGATGATAGCTGCAGCAGTTCCTGTTCCAATGAAGAAAATCCAAGTAAGCTGAGAAATGGTGCTGCAAATGTTCATGGCAGAAATTGCATCAGTACCAGCGTGGGCAAAGATTGAGTTTTGCAGAGTGATTCCCAAGCCCCACAGAGTTTCGTTAATGATAACAGGCAATGCAATGCGAATGTAGCGGGCTACAAAATCAATGCGATAAGAGAAAAATTCCTTGAATCCAGCGGCCACCTCGTAGTTTTTGCGGTAACCAACTGTCACTAAAATGATAAATTCCACACTGCGAGAAATAACTGTGGCCACAGCAGCCCCCAACACTCCAAGCTCTGGGAAAAAGCCAATGCCAAAAATCAGCAAGTAGTTCAACAGTCCGTTGACTATCAAGGAAATCAAGGTGGCCACCATGGGAAGTCGCACATGCTCCGTACTGCGAAAGCCCTGGGCAAAGACAAAGCTAATGGCGGTGACAGGATAGCTTAAGGCTACAATCCGAAGATATCGTCCTCCAAATTCCACCACAGCCGGATCCTTTGAATAAAGTCCAATCAAAAAATAAGGTGCAAAAATAGCTGCCAGAGTAAAGAGGGTGGCCACCACAGTTGCCAAGGTTAAGGCCAAGCCCAAGGTTCGCCGAATTCCAGCAATATCTTTTTTACCCCAATATTGAGCCACAAAAATTGCAGCCCCTGAGGAAATACCAAAAAGCACCATGTTCAGCAGGAAAAAGATTTGGTTTCCCAGCCCCACAGCAGCAATTGCCACGGAGCCCAGCTGCCCTACCATGATGGTATCCAGCATATTCACCAGGGACTGCATCAGGTTTTGCAGGATGATGGGTAAGGCAATGGTAATTAATGTGCGGAAAAAATGTGGGGGCAACAAAGGTTCTCTATTTGTCATTATAGTGGTTTCTACATTGAATGATTTTAATTAATCCGTCTTCAATCTTGTAAATCAATCTGTTTTTTTCGTCTATAGTTCTTGACCAGTAACCACTAAAGTTCCCCTTCAGAGGTTCTGGATGACCTAATCCCTCGTATCCATTACGTTCAATATCTGAAAGAAGTTGGTTTATCTTTTTCAGAGTCTTTTTGTCCTGTGTTATCCAATAGGTATAATCTGCCCAGGCATCATCTGAAAAGTCCTTGTGCATTTTTTACACCTCTACAAGTTCATGTATCGAATGCTGGCCATTCTCCATTTGTGCCTTTGAATGTTCCAAAGCTTTCATATTCTTTTCAGAATAAAAAGAATCATCTTGAAGAATTTCAAAGGGAATTTTGTGTTGAATCAGTGTCTGCTTAAGGAAAATGCGTATAGCTGTAGTGGTATCCATTCCAATAGACTCAAAGAAAGCATCTGCATCTCGTTTTAAGGCAGCATCAACCCTTGTCTGTACTACTGCTGTTTTCATATCAACCTCCATATTTGTAATGTAATACAAAAGTAATGAAAAAGCAATGTATTCAGAAAAGTAAAAAATAAAGCCGCCCCAGTCTAACCCACAAGGCGGCTTTCAATGCAATCGTGGAGACGACCAAATGAGCTTGGGCATTTCCGCTTTTTATTTTAGCATAAGTATTGTCTTCCGTCAAATGATAGTGCTACAGGTCTTCGATTTTGCTACATGTCAACGAGCCCATTCCTCAGTGGCAAGCCTCTACATTAGCGATTGGCCACCACCCACTAACCCCTCGTACATCTTAAACAATTCCGCCACACACTCGGACTCTGTCATTTTAACGCTGAATCCGTAGGCAGCCATTACCGCACGGTCGTTGGCTTGGTGGGCTTTGCGAAGTTCTGGTGCCATGGTGAGTTCGTCATACAAGTCCGCAAGACTTGACTCTGGATATTTAGCTCGTGCATCCAGAATCCCTTGGGCAGTTTGTTCTATTTTTGCTTTTTGTTCCGCTGTGGAGTTTGGCCAGGGGAAATTGTTGTAGACGATATCTTTTGAATAGCGATAGTCTGATTTTAAACGTCCACAGACAGCACGCATCCATGCCATGTGAATAGAACTTGTTAATATTCCAAATTCATAGAGTGTAGCATTTGGTACAATTTGCACTGCATCTGATACAATGGTTTCTGATGTCATAAAACTCATGGGAACATATTTTCGTTGTTCAGACGAAACACGAGGAATAATGATGTAATCGGCACCTTCAGGCTGAGTTCTCTGGGCAAACAAATGAGGCGTTTCTGCAAATTTTCTGATTCCAGCAGCAACACTTGCTTCTCTGTTTTCCTTACATTTTTTTACTCGTTCATAAATCAATGGGCATTTTTTGATTTGAGCTGGGCTTGCATTAACCAGCCACAGGCACCAACGTTTTTTATTATGTAAAAATTCTACAGCTCCCAATAATGGTCGAATAAATTCCCTTGCGTTTGGATCTTTTTGAATAAAACTGTCATATGCATCATCTTCTATAATCAAAAAGCCTCCATCAGCAGGTTTGTTGCCATAAACCATTGGGGAGACATTACACAGCGGTTTGTTTCTGCTTTGAACAATGATGTTTGGTGCATCAACCAAATATGCGTTGATGTTGTCAGCAATCCTTTTCTCTCCCTTTTCGTCAAAGATACATTTTTCCTTTTTTACTTCACAGGAGCTAAAGCCAATGATGACGCAGTGAACATGGGCCTTGTGAGTGGATTCGCTGTTCCAAACGAAGGTGGTGTATGCAAAATCATACTGAACATTCAGCAGCGGTGCAAACCTTGCAACCGTTTCCCCTTGGGTAATGGAATTCGTGGAGACGAAGCAACACCTAGTATTTGTACCTTGAATTATATCACTTGCCTTCTTATACCATGCACAGACATAATCAAGGTTCTTGATTCCCGGAAAAATCAATTCCATATCCTCTTTTTGATGTGCTGTCATGAAGGTAAAGCCCACAAAGGGCGGATTCCCGATGATGTAATCGTACTCAACAGAAATTTTCTTTGGCTGCTGCAAGTTCTTCACATCCTTGAACTCCACCTCTCTAGTGACAACATTTATCTCGCCATAACTTGGAGTGGGCAGAGAAACGATTAAGGAGTTGTCTCCATCAATCTTGTAGATATTGGTCTTTTCTGCATAGATGACGTTCTGGGCTGCACTTTGTTCTTGAAACGTACTCCAATCAAGATGAAGTGCATTTCCCTCCACAATGCAGGCATTTGTTGTTAATGGCAAAAAGTCCAGGTTAACTCCGATAATCTTCTCGGTCTCCGCCATCATCTGGCTTTCGGCAATCCACAATGCTGTCTTTGCCACGGTTACAGCAAAGTCATTTATCTCGATGCCGTAAAATTGATTGATTTTTACCTTGATAAACTCATCAAAGCCCAAAAACTTCTCGCCCTTGTTCAGGATACCGATAACCTTGTTCTCCAGCCGACGCAGGCTCAAATATATTTCCGTCAAGAAATTTCCGCTGCCGCAAGCTGGGTCTAGGAACTTTAAGTTTCCCAACTTCTTCTGAAAATCGACTAATTTAGCTCCCTTGTTTTTTTCCTGCTTTATTGCTTTTATGCTTTCAAACTCTTCCATCAAATCATCAAGAAACAAAGGGTCAATTACCTTGTGAATGTTCTCAATGGAAGTATAGTGCATTCCACCAGAGCGGCGGGTTTCTGGGTTCAAGGTGGACTCAAACACTGCACCAAAAATGGTGGGAGAAATCTCTTCCCAGTTAAAATCATCGCTTGCCTTGAGGATGAGCAAGTCCTTGATTTCTTCGGTAAACTGGGGAATAAATTGGTCTTCTTCTGTAAACAATCCGCCATTTACATAGGGAAATGCAGAAAGCTCGTCTTCCAAGAAGGGATCTCTGTCTTCTGGTTTCTGATCCAGAACCTTGAACAAGTTGATTAAAGCACTGCGGATATCCTTTGCTTCAAAATGATTCAGATAATCTCCGAACATGGATTTATGACCAAAAATGCCAGAGTCCTCTGCATACAAACAAAAAACAATACGGACACAAAGCATGTTAAGACTTTTCAAGCATTTTTCTGTATCAAGATTTTTGGCCAACTGATATTGAGCCAAAAGCTTGTCATAAATCAAGCCAACAATTTCACCAGCCTTTATCGACAGCTCCATTTCCCTCTTCAGATGGATGTTTTCCTGCTCCGTTAAAAACGAAAGCCGATAGTATTCCTTTTCAAGATTTTCCAAGAGGATTTCTTCTGGCTCCCCATTGGGATTTTCCATGTCATACACCAAAAAGGATTTGAAGTTACAAGTAACTACCCAGCGAGGATGCTGGGACAGAGGCAGTCCTGCAATATATTTCCGTGCCTGTTGGAAGGGATTAAGAAGTGAGCCATCAGACTGCTTGATGGGAGAACGCAAGTCTTTATCTTGGCTTTTTTGCTCTATCATCACCTTGGTAGAGGGAATGTATATGTCTATAAAGTTTGTAATGGTTTTATCGGTGAACTGTTCTTTTATTTGATTTTCAAAATAAACAAAATTGGCAAAATCCTGCACTCCGTAGACGTTGCAAAGGAGATCCAACCAAAACTTTTGGCTCTCTCCTTTTTCGTATCCTTTGCCCTGCCAATCCTGGCTAAACTTCCTTGCTGCCCGCTGTTGCTCTGCCTGTGTCATGGGTACAGTATAGCATGGGTACAACTGATGTAAAAGTGGTGGGGGAGCTAGTTGATAGTTGATAGTTGATAGTTGATAGTTGTTAGTTGTTAGCTTTCAATTATCAATTCGATAGTACTGCACAAGAGGGTAAGATATCACTGAGCAAGATTTTCTCCTTGATGAAAAAATATCCCTGTACGATGAATTAGTCACTTATGACCAGATTGTTATTATGGAAAACTATAGAGGAGATATAAACCACCATGGTGTACCGCAAACGACTAGGACAAGGAGAAAGTATCCTTGGAACAAAAAAAGGAGTACGCTGTCAATGACGTATAAAAAACAAAATAAAGGCCGTGAGAAGACAGCATGAAAAACTCAATGGCACTAGTCTTTTGAAAATAAATCTCTTGTAACAGAACACATTTTTATAAGAAATTTTTTTTCCACAGACGACAATTTCAACAACTCTTTTTTAACACGCAATTCATTCTCCATGAGACTATCAGTAAAATTATGTTCCTCAACGGTTCCTGTCACCAAATATTCTACCGTTACATTCAAAGTACGGGCAATTTTAACCGCCACATCCGCAGGTGGAATAGACCCTCGTGAACTCAAATACCCCTCCAATGTTCGCTGAGAAATACCAGTTTCTGCAGCCAACTCCTTTACTGTCTTATTCTGGAAATCAAGTTCTGAACGCAAGTTTTTCTTAAACACCGTGCCCATAGAAAAAAAATACTGATTTTAACGTATATCCACCATATTTACCACTTGAATTTACGTTTATTAAATTCTAATATACGTTAGTTGTAGTGTTGCAACATCATAAACCTACCAAAGGAGAATCCAATGAAAAAGACCTTGAAGTTATTCAGTATCCTGCTGAGTCTGGCATTTATCCTCGTAGTTCTTGGCTGCGAGAACGGAAGCACACCGGAAACAACTACACCTCCAGCTTCTGAGGGAACCACACAAGGCGGTACCGAGAATGGAAGCACACCGGGAACCACAAGTTTAAATGCTCCCGCTAACTTGAAAGCAACGGAGTCCAAAGAGGACCATGACAAACTGTCCCTTTCTTGGGATAATGTTGAAGGTGCAAAGTATTACTATGTGTATCAAAATACCTCTGACGATTTTTCCACCGCAAAGAAAATAGCAACGATACAAGATACTTCTAGAGATGTGACACTAAATTCTGCGGGAACCTACTATTTCTGGGTAGAGGCTACAGGTTCTGACAGCACGGGCAATACAATCAAGTCACCTACCAGTACAATAACATATACTTTCTCTAGTCAAGAATTGGCAGTTCCAAAATATGTAACAGCTGTCCAGTCTACTACCACCGTAAATGCTATTACTGTTTCTTGGCAGAATAACGGTGCAGACAAGTATTACATTTACTATAACACCAGAAATGATGCTACCTCTGCCATGTCAATACAAACATCTTATGGAAGTGATGATTATGCATATTCATCTGACCATACAAAGGAGTGTTTTCCAAAATCCACTGGAACTTATTACTTCTGGGTAGTTGCGGCAGATTCAAACGGGAATAAGAGTGGCTATAGTCAAGCGGTCAGTTGCGAGTTTATACAATCAATAGTACCAGAACCCACTGGCATTTTAGCCGCACAAAATACTGGAAAGAATAGTGCCAGAGTTAGCTGGAATGCCAATAATGCCAGCTCTTATGTTGTGTACTACAACACAACCAACAATTCTGATACTGCAACAAAAGCAAGTGTTTCTGCATCTACAGACTATTCCACAGGGTTAAAATATGCTGATATCCCCCTTTCATCCTCTGGCACCTATTACTTCTGGGTAAAAGCATTGGATGGAAACAAGGTTGAAAGTGTTTTTAGCCAAGCTGCACATACCTCTTTCACAGTACAAGGTGTACCAGCACCTACAAATGTTACCGTAAAAAAATCTGCTACCGATGCTTCCGCTGTAACTGTTTCTTGGACAGAAAGTGAAAATGCCTACTATTATGATATTTATTACAACACAACAAACAGTACTAGTGGTGCAACGAAGGGAGCTTCAAATGTATACGTTTATCTTGAGGCTTCAAAAGATATTAGAATCTCTTCACCTTCTGGAACCTACTATTTCTGGGTAAAGGCAAAGGATAAGGCTGGTGTAGAGAGCAACTACAGTAATCCTGTAGCAATCATAACATTCTAACAACAAGCAATCCTTCCAGACGGAGGACGGTGTATGGGCTGTTCAAGCACGAACAGTCCATTTTACTAGCTTAAATCAAGATTAACCATCAATCTATTCTATAAACTATTCCTTTGGCTCTTTCCCCTATATGTCAAGATTTCATTAAATTATACCAAAACGGGCAATTTAACATAAAGTGACCTCCCCAGATATCATTCACGAGACCGTACCTCCACCAAGTTTCTCGTTCATTGGTTCTACTGCTTGGTAGAAGATTTGTTGTTAGTACCCAGTTGTTAGTTGTTAGTTGTTAGCATAAAGCAATATACAGGACTGTGACTTGGCACTACAGGGGATGCTGTCATGGCAAGGATAGGGAGTGTAACCTGTATATGTATGGGAGTGCATTTTAGTTAGAGTGAATAGTGCATAGTAGTTAGAGTGAAAGGTTCATTCTAGCTAGAATGAATATTGCATAATAGCTAGAATGGAAAAGAACAAGTTAGTTTCTAAAGCCAGCAAACTAGTTCCTGAAGCTGTGAATCGGTGCGGGAATCCGTCCACCACGGGCGATAAACTCCTGACAAGAGAACTTGCTTACTGGCAGAATGGGAGCTCCACCTAAAAGCCCACCGAATTCAGCCCACTCTCCGGCACCCTTTCCCGGCACAGGAATAATTCTTACGGCAGTGGTTTTGTTGTTCACCATACCAATGGCCATTTCATCTGCAATGATGCCGCTAATGGTGGAAGCACTGGTGTCACCGGGAATGGCAATCATGTCTAAGCCCACGGAACACACACAGGTCATGGCCTCAAGTTTTTCCAGATTGATGGAGCCAGCCTTTACTGCAGCAATCATTCCCTCGTCCTCGGATACGGGAATAAAGGCTCCAGACAAGCCACCAACATTGGTGCTAGCCATAACACCGCCTTTTTTCACCATGTCCGTAAGCATGGCCAAGGCGGCAGTAGTTCCTGGAGCACCAGCTGCTTCTAGTCCCAGCTCCTCCAAAATGCGAGCCACAGAATCTCCCACGTAGGGGGTAGGAGCTAAGGACAGATCAAGGATACCGAAATCTACACCTAAGCGGCGAGCAGCCTCTGTTCCCACCAGCTGTCCCATGCGGGTAATCTTAAAAGCCATCTTCTTGATACCATCTGCCACCTCATCAAGGGGCCGTCCCTTGTAAGCCTCGCAGGCTGCCTTAATAACACCTGGGCCAGAAACACCAACAGAAAGCACAGCATCCCCTTCTCCCGGTCCGTGAAAGGCTCCCGCCATAAAAGGATTGTCCTCTGGAGCATTGCAAAATACCACTAGCTTGGCACAACCTAAGCCGTCCTTTTCCTTGGTGAGCTCTGCTGCCTCTTTGATGATATGCCCCATGTCACGAACGGCATCCATGTTGATACCGCTTTTTGTGGTTCCCAAGTTAATGGAAGAACACACTCGGTCAGTAATGGTCAGGGCTTGAGGAATTGACTTAATCAGTGTGCGGTCTCCGGGAGTAATTCCCTTTTGCACCAAGGCGGAAAATCCACCAATAAAGTCCACCTCCAGCTCCTTGGCAAGCTTGTCCAGCTCCACCGCCCATTCCACATAATTGTCCTCACCGCTAGGTTCAGCCACCAAAGAAATGGGAGTTACGGCAATTCGCTTGTTGATGATGGGTACACCGAATTCCGCTTCAATGCTACGGCCAGTTTCCACCAATTTTCCTGCATACCGCAAGATTTTCTCCCGCATTCGTCTGCGGCTTTCCTTACCGCTTTCACAAGCACAATCTCGCAGGGAAATCCCCATGGTAATGGCCCGCACGTCCAGCTTGTACTGCATGAACATATTTACTGTCTCTTGAATCTCGATGGGAGAAAAAATCACTGGAAACCTCCGTATATGGCATCACAAGGATGCTCGTTAATGATGAGTTATTGCAAAATATTTTCCCATTGTACTGGATTTTATGAACTTGGGAAATAGGAGGGGAAAAGACTCGGTTATTGCGTAGATATTACTCGGCTACCAGCTCCACCATAACATAGGCAGTGGCGGAAGCTAAATCGTAGTGGGAATTCACCACACGGTAGTCACGGTTTTGGTTTGCAAATGTTTCCACCACCTGATACAATCGCCGCTCCTGATGAGTTTCATATCCATGGCTTTCTCGTGTGACAGATATGCTGATGGTGGAAATTGCCTCTGCCACTGCAGCCGCTTCTGCCAACTCCAAAGCCACAGCCTTATCCTCATGAGTCTTCATGCCACGACCAGCCACCACGATGCCAGAAGTGTCCAAGTCCGCCACAAACCACAGGGGAGGTGGATTCATGACTTTGCCCGAGAGATTTTTAGAAGCAGATTTTGTTCCGCCAGCAAGAAGGTGGCTCATTTCCTTGCCGAGCTTTTCCTGAAGCTGCTGGGAGCCACTGGTAGCCACATAGTTGAATTGAGATTCCTGTGGTGCCATCATTCCAGTGCCAAGGGTTTTTGTTATAGAAGACACGGAAATAGAGCCATCAAGCTCCACCTGTCCTGTGGTATGAACTTCTGAGGAAAAGGTCATGTCATACATTCCCACCATTCCAGAGCGGGTAATCAGTTCAAGGTGATAGTCAACAGTTCCGTCTGGTTGTACCACCAAGGGCCAGCTCTCAAAATCACCCTCTTGTTGCTGGGCATACTGCCAGAAATACAGGCCATCCTGCACCAACACCTCTTGCTCCCGCCCTGTTCCTGGATCTGTCAACACAAAGCTGCCGTTGTATCGAGAATCCGCCCTATCCTCTTTCTTGGAAGGAAGGAGTCTGCCCCGCACCAAGATATTCCGAAGAACGCCACTACTGTCCTCCACTCCCTGCCAATAAAAGGTTCCATCACTATAATATTTTCCTGTTACAGAAACATTATCAGGACTGGAAATTCGTCCTAAAGGTGAAATCTCCAGTAGGTAGCCATAGTCAGGCTCCACAAATCCCGAATCCTTCATCTGAACCACCATATTGGTAATGGACTTGGTATAATCTTGATACATCTGCACGCCGGCTGACTGCTGGTACAGATAATTGCTTTCCGTAAAAGAAAGCAAAAGTTCGTAGTCATAGGTGTAGAAATTATCCCCAACAGCACCTTCTGCCAAAGGCGGTAATGAACTACAACCAAAAAAATAAAAAACTACACCCAACACGAGGGTACCCATGACGAGTTGATAAAATTTCTTCTCTTGCACGAAATTACCTCCATACAAGAGAAGTTTACCACAACAAAAATCTAGGTACAAGTTTCAAGAAAAAAGTTATTCCTAGTCCCGCACCTTTTTGTGAAGATAATGCTCCACCCCACGATTCCGCCACTGCCAGAAGATGACTCCTAAACCAGACAGAACAAGCAAGGCACCGCAAATTCGAACTAAAACGATTCCCACCTGAGCGGGAATGACAAAAAGCACCACCGCAAGGATGACAGAACCAACAATCTCACCGTAATAGGGCTTTGTATCCACTCCAGAAGCATGAAGCCGCAGTGAGGCGTACAATTCCAAGGTAGCGGACACTAGCAAATAAACTGCCAACATATAAACCATAGCTATCCACACAGCGGCAGCCAAGACCAAGGGCAAGATCACCGCCACCAAGCCTACCACAAGGCTTAATATTCCTCGAATGATGATGCTTCTGCGGAAATAATCATCATCAAAAATCCGCCGCACATAGAACAGATTAAAGAACCCGTTTACAATAGCTGCCAAGCCCAGCAGAATCACCACGACTTTAGTCCATGCCTCTGGGGAAAACAGCATCAAAAGCCCCGCAATTAAGGACAAAATCCCAATTCCCAAATATGATTTTCGCATACTACCTCCTGAAAGAACCTGCAACAGAAATTCGATTTCAAGCTTACATTCAAAAGTGTAAGGGTAAATCACAAAAAAAGCCAGAGGGATGCAGTATCCTTCTGGCTTTTCTCTTTCCTTAATTAATGAACGAATTTATTCTGTTTCCAAGTTTTATCGTAGCTATTGTAGCTCCACAATCCATTATCACAACCAACCAAGATAACTTCAAAGCCTTTCCCATCTATTACCAGCTCTTGCACAAAAACATTTTGTATCTTACCAGCTCCTGCTCCAACGGTAACGTCAGTGTAATGTCCTGACAAAGAACCATATATATCCAAACCAATTTTTTTCAAGCCAGAATCAGTTGCGACATAAAGACTTCCCCGAGGAGAACAAGCCAAAGAAAGCACCTGGCTTTTCAAATCTATTTCATTCCTATTGCTAGAACTTCCATAAAATGCAACCTTTTGCTCCCCACCATTCTTTGGAGCATAGTAGTACCAACCAGGGCCTTGCTCTGTTATGACGGAAGACAACCATTGTTCATAATTGATGCCACGAGGACAATCAGTTCCAATCAAGTCAAAATAATTGTCTTTGTTATCCAGAACATAGGCCTTTGAGGAATCCTTTCCTGTTTGATGATGGTATCCAAGATCAAAAATAGCTTTTGGTCCGTTGAAAATGGCCGAACCATTTACCGGTTCTCCTTGAGAATCTGTTGTGGCAATTTCTCGCCACTCACCAGTAGTTACATCAAGTATCCACAAAGTATTATCTGTGGCAAGTGCATACAAAGTTGATCTGCTGGAATCAATACCATCTACTCCCACTGCAAGCTGTTTGATTGTCTTATTTTTTGGAATTCTATCAGCTTTTTCCCACAAATCTTCAAACTTCCATCGAACGTAAATGGTTTCTGGAACAGAAGCATCACAGGCATATAAATATCCTTTCAAAGTTACAATGGAAGTTATAGAACCTTTAATAAGATCCTTTTGTGGAGTTATTTCATCCTGCTGTTTTTTCTCTCCTTCAGAACTAACATCCCCTTGCTCTATAGACGAACCTCCACCATTTAAATCTGAGGTTCCCGTTTGTGGAGTTATTTCATCCTGCTGTTTTTTTTCTCCTTCAGAACTAACATCCCCTTGTTCTATAGACGAACCTCCACCATTTAAATCTGAGGTTCCCGTTTGTGGATTTTCCCCACTTGGGTGTGATCCCCCATCTTTATAATCAATGATAGGACTTTTTTCTGGATCCTTCGGTGCAACTAAGGGATCAGAGGAAGAAGGACAGGCAAAAAAAATAAATGAAACAAGCATCAAAACTAGGCACACAACTTGATTTTCTTTTCGTCGAGACAACATAACACACTCCTGAAAATACATCTATCAATATAGATTACAACTCAAATTTTTCTTACATTTTTTAGCAGTATATACAATTGCCATCCACAAAACAAGAGGTCTACATACAAGTTTTTAGATAAATTCTTTCATGTTCCACCAACTAAGCAATTATGACATAATTGACAAAAATGTCATAATACCCTACTATGCTTTGACACTTGATTATTTGCGTCGAAAAATCCATTTTTGTTTATCACAGATGCAACCTTTTCTTTATCAGCTGTGTCTAAATTCCGTCGGGTTATTTGAATACAAATCAATCCACGGTAATTTTTTGTAAGAGGTCTTTTTTAGAATGATGTTCAAAAAATATGTAAAAGGAAATCACGACTACACAAGCTACGAAGAATTAAAAGACAATTTTTCCATCGAAATTCCAGAAAATTTTAACTTTGCCTACGATGTAGTGGATGAATATGCCAAAACTGAACCAAATCGAACCGCCTTGGTCTGGTGCGATGACAATAATGGGGAAAAAATCTTTTCCTTCTTGGATTTAAAGATTGCTTCCGACAAGACTGCAAACTTCCTTCTTTCCCAAGGAATCAAAAAAGGCGATGCAGTTATGTTGATTCTCCGCCGTCGCTACGAGTTCTGGTACTTTTTGCTGGCCCTCCACAAAATCGGAGCCATTGCTGTGCCTGCAACAAATCTCTTGCTAAAGAGCGACATCGAATATCGTACCAATGCAGCTGAAATCAAGATGATTGTTGCCTTGGAGGACAAGGACTTGCAAAAGCAAATTGACTTGGCAATGCCCAATTCATCTTCAGTAAAAACCTTAGTTACTACTGGCCACCGAGAAGGCTGGGTTTCCTTTGCAGATGCATATTCTGACCTTTCTCAGGATTTTCTGCGTCCCCAGGATGAAGAAGCTGCTTCTAATGAAGACATTATGCTGCTGTACTTTACCTCTGGAACCTCAGGTTATCCAAAGATGGTGCAGCACAACTTTGCCTACCCACTGGGCCACATTGTTACCGCCAAGTACTGGCAAAAGGTAGTGGATGGTGGTCTCCATCTGACACTGGCAGAAACAGGCTGGGCAAAGGCTGTATGGGGCAAGATTTACGGACAGTGGCTTGCAGGAAGTGCTGTTTTTGCCTACGACATGATTACCTTTGTCCCTGGTCGCCTTTTGGAAAAGATAGAAAAATACAAGGTAACCACCTTCTGTGCTCCACCAACAGTATACCGCTATCTGGTGCGTCAGGATTTTTCCAAGCACGATCTTTCAAGCCTTGTTCACTGTACCACTGCAGGAGAAGCCTTGAATGGTGAAATCTTCAACAAGTTTTACGAAAAGACTGGTCTTAAAATGAAGGAAGGCTACGGCCAAACTGAGCTGACTTTAACCATCGGTAACTTTGACGGTATGGAACCAAAGCCAGGTTCCATGGGTAGGCCAGCTCCCGGCTACAACATCGATATTATCGACTCTGAGGGCAAGTCCTGTGCAGCAGGAGAAGTGGGAGAAATCGTTATCCGCCTAGACAAGGGACGTCCCTTTGGCATGTTTGCAGGTTATTACAAGGATGAGCAGCGAACTCAGGAAGCCTTTATGGACGGTTTATACCACACAGGAGACATGGCCTATACCGACGAGGATGGCTACTTTTGGTTTGTAGGTCGAATTGACGACATGATTAAGAGTGCAGGCTTCCGCATCAGCCCCTTTGAGGTGGAAAGCACCCTGATGCAGCATCCCGCCGTTTTGGAATGTGCTGTAACTGGTGTAGCCGACGACACTCGTAATCAGGTAGTAAAGGCTACCATCGTTGTGGCTCCCGGCTATGAGCCCAGCCAGCATCTATCCTTGGAATTGCAGGAATTTGCCAAGACAGAATCAGCCCTGTACAAGGCCCCTCGACTCATTGAGTTTGTAAAGGAGCTTCCTAAAACTATCAGTGGAAAGATTCGCCACGTGGCCATCAGAAACAAAGACAATCAGAAGTAGAGTCTTTCAAGACAATCAGAAATAAAAACACGGGAGAAAAAAAACTTTCTCCCAAACCGACAATAGAAGGAGACATAAATGTCACAAAGAAGAGTTGTAATTACTGGAATGGGAGCCGTAACCCCCATTGGACATTCTGTGGAGGAAACCTGGAAGTCCGTAATGGCTGGTGAGTGCGGAATCGACAAGATTACCCTGTTCGACACAACAGATTATGCAGTAAAGATTGCCGCTGAGGTAAAGAATTTTGATATGACCAACTGGGGAGTAGACAAGAAAGAAGCTCGCAAAATGAGCCGCTTTACTCAGTTTGCAGTAGCAGCTGCCACAGAAGCCATCAAAGATGCTGGCTACACCAAGGAAACCATTTCCGCAGAGAAGTCTGGAATCATGTTGGGTAACGGTATTGGTGGATTTGAGACTATGGAAGCTGGTTACAAGCGTTATTTTGAAGCTGGAAACACCCGCATTCCACCACTGTCTGTACCTCTGTTCATTACAAACGAAGGTGCTGCTAACATCAGCATGAGATTTGGTATTGAAGGTCTTTCTTGGACCTTGGCCACTGCTTGTGCTTCTGGAACTGACGCCCTGGGAGCAGCCCTGGATTTGGTTCGTTCTGGCCGCCTTGACGTTTGTGTTGCTGGTGGAACAGAAGCTGCCATCACAGGATTTGGAATCGGATGCTTTACTGTACTCCAGACCTTGGCTACCTCTTTCAACGACAATCCCAAGGCAGCAAGCCGCCCCTTTGACGCAAAGCGCGAAGGCTTTACCATGGGAGAAGGTGCTGGTATCCTGATTCTTGAGGAATTGGAGCATGCCAAGAAGCGTGGTGCAAAGATCTACGCTGAATTTGCAGGTTTTGGTGCTTCTAGCGATGCCTACCACATTACAAGCCCCCGCTTGGACGGAACAGGTGGAGCAAAGGCTATTAAGCTTGCTTTGGAAGATGCAGGAATTAAGCCTGAGGATGTAGACTACTACAATGCCCACGGAACCTCTACTCCCATCAACGATCCATCAGAAACAAAGATGGTAAAGCTGGCCTTTGGTGATCACGCCTACAAGATGAAGGTGTCTTCTACCAAGAGTATGACAGGTCACTGTGTTGGTGCCGCAGGTGCCATCGAGGCCATTATCAGCGTAAAGGCCATGAACGAGGGCTTCTATCCTCCCACCATCAACTTGGAAAACCCCGACCTGGAAGCAGGCTGTGACTTGGACTATGTTCCCAACAAGCCTGTTGCAGGAGAAATCAACTGTATCGCCTCCAACTCCTTGGGCTTTGGTGGACATAACGGTTGTGTTATCATGAAGAAATTCAAGGATTAAGAGTAGCGAGGGCTGCCACAAGGTAGCCCTTTTTTACTTCCATATCTATCAGAAAAATTAAAGGAGAAAACAATGGTCATCAAACCAATGATTCGCAGTAATATCTGCATTAATGCTCATCCAGTGGGATGTGGCAAAGAAACTGAACATCAAATCAACTACGTAAAGTCCTGCAAGGAAAAGCGTGGAATTAAGACTGCCGCAGAAGGTGGAAATGCACCTAAGGCCGTTTTAGTTTTAGGTTGCTCCACTGGCTACGGACTTGCAAGCCGTATTGCAGCCGCCTTTGAATACGGAGCTGCCACCATCGGTGTATCCTTTGAAAAGGAAGGAACAGAAAAGAAGGGTGGAACTCCTGGTTGGTACAACAACTTGGCCTTTGACAATGCTGCAAAGGCTGCTGGACTTCCTTCTGTTACCCTGAACATGGATGCCTTTAGCAACGACTGTCGCAAGGCCGTAATTGAAGAAGCTAAGAAAATGGGTGTTACCTTTGACCTGGTAGTGTATAGCTTGGCAAGCCCTGTTCGCACCGACCCAGAAACTGGTGTTCTGTACAAGTCCGTACTGAAGCCCTTTGGTAAGCCTTACACCGGTATGACCGTAGATATGATGACAGGGGAGCTTTCTGAAATGAGCGCCGAGCCTGCCAATGATGAAGAAGCTGCTGAAACCGTAAAGGTAATGGGTGGCGAGGACTGGCAGCTTTGGATTGAAGCTTTGCTGAAGGAAGGTCTTTTGTCAGAGGGTTGCAAAACTGTAGCCTATTCCTACATTGGCCCTGCCCTTTCCCACGCAATTTACCGTGATGGAACCATCGGTGGTGCTAAAAAGCACTTGGAAAAGACAGCTCTTGAGCTTCACAGCATGATGGGAGACAAAATCAAGGGAGAAGCCTACGTTTCTGTAAACAAGGGATTGGTAACTCGTTCCAGTGCCGTTATCCCCATTATTCCATTGTACCTTTCTATCTTGTTTAAGGTTATGAAGGAAAAGGGAACCCACGAGGGTTGTATCGAGCAGATGGAGCGTCTCTTTGCTGAGCGTCTGTACACTGGCGGAGCAGTACCTGTAGATGAGGCTCACCTTATCCGCATTGATGACTGGGAATTGGATCCAGAGGTTCAGGCCGAGGTTGACCGCCGTATGGCTCAGGTAACTCAGGAAAATCTTCCCCAGCTGGGAGACATGGAAGGCTACCGCCACGACTTTATGGCCACCAACGGCTTTGACGTGGCTGGAGTCGACTACACTGCCGACGTGCCTAGAATGGATGTAGTATAAGAAAAATTAATATAAAAGGGGAGGTAAAGCCAGGAGCCCACCGTCGGCTTACACTTCACTGCGTTCAGAGGGCGCCGTCGGTAGGCACCCCCTGGCTTTACCCCACCATTTCCGTCAGTTCAGCTATACTACTCAGTAGAGTCTTGACGATAGAAAAAAATTAACCTTTAACCCAGCTCCACCGAACGATTGTAGGCGGCGGTGGCAGCAGCCATTACTGCACTACGGAAGCCCTTTTCTTCTAGAGCCTCCACGGCAGCAATGGTAGTACCAGCAGGAGAGCAAACACCATCCTTTAGATCTCCTGGGTGACGACCTGTTTCTAGCTGCATGGTGGCAGCTCCACGAAGGGTTTGGGCGGCGTAAATATATGCTTGCTGGCGATTCATTCCCAGCTTTACGGCGGCATCTGCCAGAGCTTCGATAAACAGGAAGCAGTAGGCGGGGCCAGAGCCACTAATGGCAGTAACTGCATCCATCAGCTTTTCTTCCACAATTTCTACCTTACCAGCAGCAGACAACAGACTTTTCACCTTTTCTAAGGATTCTCTAGAGGTTTTAGCCGCCCCGCACAAGCCAATCATAGCCTCCCCCACCACCGCTGGCAGATTTGGCATAATTCGTACCCACTGAACAGCATCAGCTACAGCACAGGCTTTACCAATGGACTCAAGCTTTAATCCCGCCGCCATGGAAACAAGAATTTTTCCAGACAGCTGAGGGGTAATTTCTTCCACTACCTTTTGAATCAAGAAGGGCTTTACGGCAAGAAAAATCACGTCGGCGGCTTGGGCGGCCTCTCCATTGGAAGCCACCCCATGGCAACCAACTTCTGCAGCATAGGCTTGAGCCTTGGAAAAGTCTCCATCAGAAACCGTGAGATTCTCTCCGCCCACAACCTTTGCCACGGCCTTCATCAAGGCGCCTCCCATCATACCAGTTCCAATACAAGCAACCTTTACATCAATCATGTTTTCCTCCTCACCAATCTTACAAATCTGGGAGAATGTCCCAACTACACGTCTTGGCCTTCAAAAAGGGTGGCCTTCATCTTACCCTGAGCCAGCTGCTCCAAGGCATGGCTTTTTCCACCATTGGCCAAAATCATGGGAATACCGTAGGAGGTGGTTCTCTCTGCAGCCTCCAGCTTTGTCTCCATTCCACCGGAACCAAAGCTATTTGTTTCTCCGATAATGATTTGTGTTCTCAGCTCACTGATATTTGTTACCTGCTCTATAAGCTGAGCATCGGGATTTTTCTTGGGATTGTCTGTAAACACGCCATCAATATCACTGAACAAGACCAAAAGATCAGCGTTCCACAAAACGGCAGTTAATGCGCTCAGGTTGTCGTTATCTCCGATGCGGATTTCATCAAAGGTAACGGAGTCGTTTTCGTTGATAATGGGAATCACCCCTTCGTCCACCAAGGTAAAGAGGGTATTCCGCATGTTCAAGGTGCGATGATCGTCGGCGAAGTCTTCCTTTGTTAAAAGCAGCTGACCAATATGCAGGTCAAAATCTGCAAAGGCCTGACGCCACCTGTCCATGAGCTCCACCTGACCAATGGCACACAAAGCCTGACGATAGTGAATATCCTTTTTTCGAGACCAACGATCAAGCGTAGAAACACCAGCTACCTGAGCACCAGAAGACACAAGAACAATCTGCTTGCCAGATTTCATCAAGTCGCTGCATTGGCGAGCAAAGTCCTTCATAAAATCCAAGTTGATGGTGCCATCTTCCTTTGCTAGGGTATTTGAACCGATTTTTATCACGATTTTTCGTGCTGATTGGATGGTTGATTGAATCATTAACGCACCTGACCTTTTCCTTCAATAAAATATTTTGTGGTGGTGAGAGCCTCCAAGCCCATGGGACCTCTGGCGTGGAGCTTTTGAGTGCTAATGCCTAATTCCGCACCAAAGCCAAATTCACCTCCAT
>JAZQSR010000073.1:0-5844 GCA_045630225.1 Treponema sp.
AGGAAAATCAACACTTATATTACCGTAAGGAGGTCTGTATGACAAAAGAAGAATTCAAGGTGTTCTTTCAGAAACTGAAGAACGTGTTCGCAGGGTATCGGAGAATCGATGGGGCTATGAGCAAAAAATTGCGAGAGTTAGGGTTCTCGATGGTTCGGCAACGAAAACACTACATCTTTGTCTACGACTTGAACGGCAAGACATTGCAGTTTGAGGTGGACAAGACGCCGGGAGACCAGCGGTCTGGCATAAAGACGGCCTGTGACATTGGCAGGGTAATCCGGCGAGAGGCTGGACTGGCAGGTTAAAAGAAGCTGGTGCTCACAGCTCCATAGATGGGGCTGTGGGAAATAACTTGAAAACAACGACAGTAATTCAGGGGTATTCCCAAGCATGCCCTTATTCAACAACAAAAGGAGACATGAAAATGAAACTACATTCAATTTATGCCCACATGGAAACTGGGGCTAAAAAAGTTCCACTAGGAGAAAACTGTAAGATTATATTCAGACATTCAATTAGAGGAGAAATAACCTCTGGTGTGGGACGTGATGTTACACTGACCAATGAGGGGATAGAGCTTGCAAGAAATTTTGGCCGTCATTTGGATTTACAAATCGGTTTTGTTGCCTCAAGTTCCTGCTTGAGAAACATTCAAACTTGTGAAGAAATTCTCCATGGTGCACAAACGGACAGAGACATCGTACTGGCTCAAAAAGAATTGGAAGAACCTCAGACAAAAGATAGGACACTGAGTGGTGAAACGTTCGAAAAACATAACTATCAAACCACCGAAATTCTTCTCAAATTGAAGAACGAAAAGCTTCTTGGCTTCAACTCCATAGAAGCAGCAACTAAAATCATGCTGGACTTTATATTCTCAAATGGGAATATTGAAAATACAGTCGATCTGTTTTGCACCCATGACTTTCAGATGGCTATCTTATATGCATGTCTTTTCGATTTTGCCTCCACAAAAGAAAACATTCAGAAAAATTGGCCAATGATGATGGAGGGAATGATTCTTTATGAAACAAGAAACCATTTTTGGTGTTCTTGGCGGAATGAAACAAGGGAGTTCACCAATTTTCTTATAAACTTATAACCCTACAAAGTAAAGTGTAACCTAAAAGTTACATACTATTTTTGGAAACACACAAAAAGGAGAAACCATGCAACAAACAACACACACAAAGGGCAAACTTGCAGGCAAACCTGCAGGCAAACTTGCCCCAGCCCTTCGTTCCCTCAACTGGCGGCTATGGATTGCCATTATGGCCACCATGCTACTCCCTTCTATCTACCAGACAGTACGTATCTTTTTTCTGGGGCAACTGCCAGACACCTGGGCCTACAGTATTGCAAGTCAAAACCAATATCTGAATCTGTTCTACGAAGTAATTCAAGAAGCCCTCATCGTGCCCCTGTACTTCCTTTTGGGTAAGTCCCTTGGTAACCGGGAAGAATTTGCCGCCAAGGTAAAGTCTGGCCTTCTGCTTACCGCCGTCGTCTACGCACTTCTTTCTCTGCTACTCATTGTCCTCGCACAACCACTGATTGTCTTCATGGGGCAACAACAGCACTTGTTAGAAGCCACCGTCTCCTACATCCGACTGGAAACTATAGCAAACCTCTTCAGTACCTTGTGGAAGTTCATGCTGGTAGTACTGGTAACCCTAGGGCGACAAAAAATTATGTACACCGTCCTTGCTCTCCAGATGGTTCTTTCTATTGTATTGGATAGCTTTTTAGTAAGTAACCTTCCCTTCTCCCTGCAACTTGGAGTAAACGGTATCGCCCTTTCCAACATCGCTGTAAACCTGCTGATGGTAGCCTTATCATTGTTGCTCCTAAAAAAAGAAGGAGTTTTCCAAGTAAGAAGCCAGAAGAATACTTTTCTGTGGATGAAAGAATGGTGGATAGTGGGAAAATTCAGTGGCTTAGAATCATTAGTGCGAAACCTCGCCTTTATGCTGATGGTAGTACGGTTAGTGAATCTGGTAGCAGAACAGGGCACCTACTGGGTGGCCAATAACTTCATCTGGAACTGGCTTTTGCTTCCCAATCTAGCACTAGCAGACGTGGTTAAAAAGGAAGTGGGAGAGAGCCTTGACAACGTAGCCAAAAAGACTGCTGGCTATCTGATTCTCACTACCATCCTCAGTTTTCTGTGGCTAGCATCCATCCCCCTGTGGAAAATCTTCCTTCAGCACATCATGAACATAGATGACTACCAGCTGGTCTTTCAGATTGTGTTGATTCAAACCCCTTTCTATCTCATTTTCCTGTACAACAACATACTAGATGCAACCTTTGCTGGAGCTGGACGGCTAGACTACTTGTTTATCCAGACCATACTCATTAATGGAATCTACTACGGCGGACTGTTCATCCTGTATCTGCTGGGTATCTTCCGTCCCGGCCTAATGGGCATCTGCCTTATGTTCGGCTTTGGTATGGCACTAGATTTGATTCCCACCATCATCCAGTACCGCCGTTTTCTCCACCATCACGGACTGAAGATAAAACTGTAAAAAAAAGTTCCCCCGAAAGCAGTACAACTTTTGGGGGATTTTGCGAGGGAACAGAAGCAGGACAAGTCATTTCTTCTAGCCCTGCTTTTTTCCCACCTTATCTTTTTTTCTTATCCTCTCCCCCTATCAAGAATCACCTTCACTAGCTGCACCACAAAGGTGGGCAGAAAGGCTAGGCCAACGATGGTAAGAAGCTGGCTGGAAGAAAGGGCGGTAACGGCAAAGAGCTTTCCCAAGACTGGTACCAGCAGCACCAGTGCCAGCAAAAGGACACCTGCCAAGAAGGCACCAATACTCCACTTGTTGCTGAAAAGCTTGATGGCAAAAATGGACTTGTGGCTGCGACAGTTAAAGCCATGGAAAAGCCGTGCCAGGGTGAGGGTGGCAAAGGCACAGGTACTGGCGTAACCGGCTGAAATCTCATAGCCCAGATAAAAGGCCACTAAGGTGACAATGGCAATGGGCAGGGCATAAGCCAAAAGCTGCAGGCCAAAGCCCTTGGTAAAGAAGCCTGCTTTGGGATTGCGGGGCTTGTTCTTTAGGAGGCTTCTGTCTGAAGGCTCCATACCAATGGCCAAGGCTGGCAATGAGTCTGTCAGCAGGTTGATGAACAGCAAGTGCACTGGCTCAAAGGGAGTGGGCAGGGCTGCAAAGGAGCAGAACAACACCACTAGGATTGCAGCAAGATTTCCTGAAAGCAGGAATTGGATGGCGTTCAAGATGTTTCTGTACACGTTGCGGCCGTTTAACACCGCCTTCATGATGGTGGCAAAGTTGTCATCCACCAAAATCATGGCAGCAGCATCCTTGGATACCTCGGTACCGGTAATTCCCATGGCCACACCGATATCAGCCTTTTTGAGGGCAGGAGCATCGTTCACTCCGTCTCCCGTCATGGAAACAATTCGACCCTTTTTCTGCCAAGCATCTACAATGCGAATCTTGTTTTCAGGAGAAACACGAGCATAGACACTTACCCGCTCCAGCACTTCAGCAAGCTCCTGGTCACTGAGCTTGTCTAGCTCCTGTCCAGTGAGGGCCATGTCTCCCTCCTGAAAGATGCCAATCTGACGAGCAATGGCAGTGGCTGTAACCTTGTGGTCTCCAGTAATCATTACCGTTCTGATTCCTGCCTGCCTTGCATCTGCCACCGCAGCAATGGACTCTGGCCGAGGAGGATCCACCATGGACACCAAACCCACAAAGGTGTAGCCCTGCTCCCCTACTTCTGCCAGAGTTTGATTTGGCTCCAGCTCCCTGTAAGCAAAGGCCAGTACTCGCAAGCCGTTTTCAGAAAAGACCTTGTTCTGCTCAAGAATGCGATGGCGGTGAGCTTCTGTCATGGCAGTTACCCCTTCTTCCAGCAAAATGTTCACAGAACGATCCAGCAGCACGTCCAAGGCTCCCTTGGTAAAGACAGTGGAAACTCCCTTCACCAAATATCTAGTACTCATAAGCTTTCGGTCGGAGTCAAAGGGAATTTCTTCCAGCCGTTCCATGGTGTTTCTAAAATAGGTTTCGTCACTGACCTTTTCACCAAGCTTTGCCTGCCGTGCCATGGAAAGGAGACAGTATTCTGTGGGGTCTCCAATTCCCTTGCCGTCCTTGATGGATGAATCATTGTTCAGCATGGCGTTATACAACAGGTAGCTGTGAGTTTTTTGACTTAAATCAAGATCCTGGGGATTAAGGCACACACCGTCAACATAAATCTCCTGAACGGTCATCTTGTTTTGAGTGAGAGTACCAGTCTTGTCGGAGCAGATTACAGAAACGGATCCCAGGGATTCCACCGCCTTTAGCTCCTTGATAATGGCATTTTCCGTGGCCATTTTTCTGGTACCCATGGCCTGCACAATGGTAACAACGGAGCTCAAAGCCTCTGGAATGGCTGCAACTGCCAAGGCCACTGCAAACATCAGGGAGTCTAGAATGGGTTGACCCTGCCACAACCTGAGGCCAAAGACAATTCCACTGATTATCATGATGATGATGGCAAGCTTTCGGCCAAAATCCTCCAAGCTCTGTTGCAGGGGAGTTTTTTTCTGGCTGGTATCGTTCATGAGCTGGGCAATTTTTCCCATTTCCGTTTTCATACCTGTAGCAGTTACCAGCACTGTGGCTCGTCCGTAGGTTACAAGGCTTCCAGAATACACCATGTTCACTCTGTCTCCCAGAGGCAAATCCTGTGAAATCTCTATATCTTTTTTGGCCACATCGGTGGATTCACCAGTGAGAGAGCTTTCGTTTACCTGTAGGGAAAAGTTTTGAACAATTCTTCCGTCTGCTACAATCATGTCACCAGCTTCCAGTAACACGAGGTCTCCTGGAACCACGTCCTTGGAAGGAATTTCCTGCTTGATTCCGTCCCGTAGCACCTTTACGTGGGGGGAAGACAGGGCTTTGAGGGATGCAAGGGATTTTTCTGCCTTTACGTACTGGACTGTACCCAAAACTGCATTCAAGATGATGACAGCAAAAATAACGATGGTGCTTTCCAAGTTGCCAGACACCATGGAAATTATGGCTGCCACCATGAGAATTACCACCAACAAGTCTGCAAACTGACTTGCAAATACTGCCAGCACGCTTTTTTTCTTTGATTCCTGCAGCACATTCTCTCCCTCCCGCTGAAGGATTTCTGTAGCCTGCTGACTATTCAGCCCCTTGCCTAGATCAACACCGGCTAAAAGCTCTTCCTTGCCAGTTTGATACACCTCTTTTACCATCTCATTTACCTCCGTCTACCGCTCCAGGAACACAAGTTCATGGCTTAAAAATAAAAAAAGACCTTTTGCATACCTGACTCAATGAATCAACTATGCAAAAGGTCTTGTTCAATCGCAATTGCCCAATATCCGGTTCCCGAAACGAGAACGTGATGACGAACATTGGGACACACAAATCGTGTGCAACTACTCCCCTTTTGGTTCTGTACTTACACGGGTAAACTATCACTTTTACGGGACTTTGTAAAGGGGGTGAGAAATTTTGTTTTTTGATGCTTACAACAAACTTTCACCATTCAACAATCCGTACGAGCCTCTTTTGGGCCATAAACAATGTGCTTTTCTGCCGCCATTGAAATACCAAAGCTATCATCATGTTGGTAATATGTATAACTAGATTTTTCAAAATCACCAAAATCAAAACTGTCAGCATGTTCCTCAAAGTTTTCAACTTGATTCATTACCTTGGTAAAAACTTCGGGACTATATTGTGGTGGATAACCATTTTTTACCAAACATATCTTTATATCTAGTTTTAACTGATTGCGAACATTGTCATTATTAAGCCAGTCTGCAAAAGA
>JAZQSR010000074.1:0-2789 GCA_045630225.1 Treponema sp.
TTTGCTGTTTCCAAGGCTTTTTGGTGGGCTCCTTGCTCCAGTCCTTGTTGTAGCCCAACTTGGAGACCTTGTTCACGACCTTCTGCAAAACCTTCGTCAAAACCATCATAACGAGCATCTGCAAGTTTTAGTGCTAATGTCATGAATGCCCTCCTTTAGTTAGGAGGGAACACCCCCTCTACTCAGAAGCGGTGGGTTTTCCCTCCTAAAACCTCCCATTCCCCCAGCACTGCTTAGGGGCTTCCTGCCCCTAAGAACCCCGGGAGAAACACCTTCCTGCAAATAATGATAAAATGCTTGAAGTTTCTGGTCAAGGGGCGAAAGATCGGTGGCCTTGGTGTTCAGAAATATTCGGAGTGAGCCGTCCTTTAGTTTGAGCCGTTTATCCTCGTTACAGATATACTGGAAGGTATAAAGAGGAAAATCCCTGTCGAATGGGTCAAATGTACAGATGAAAATGAGGATGTTTTCTGGTAACCCCCGGTACTTTGTTCCTGTTGAAGTGGTGGTCACATCTGCAACACTTTGGTAATAACGGCTTCGTTTTGGAAGTTCCTTTTTGTGACCTGTTTGAACTTCTACGTTGATAATACGATTCTCATCCCGCAAGAACACGTCCATAATGATTCGCATGGAATCTGGGTCGGTTTTATGTTCGTCTTGGGCAGAAAGATAATGTATCTTTCCAATCCGTACTCCAAGAATCAGCTCCACCACCTGACGACAAATGTGTTCATCGTGCATCACGCGGGAAAAGATGAAGTCATCGGTAAAGGTCAAACTTTCCCACTTTTTTTGCAATTCTGCTTCTGTCAGCATCTTCTCACCTCAAAAAAATTCTTCTTTACTTTACTTATAGGGTTGAACTAGCAAAAATTTGTCACTTTCCCAGAAAAAAACTTAAAAAAAACTATAATCCCACTGGGGTACACTTCAAAAGTGCCTCGGTGGGATTATTTTTGTATGTATTTAGTGAGCCTGCAGGGCAAAAGTACTACGGAAAATCTGTTAGGGGTGTTTTCGTTTTTCCCTTTGTTTTCTTTCAAAAGTGGGGTAAAATATATACATGCTTCATATTGAAACAAAGGTGAAATTACCCTTCCTGTGGGGAAAGGCGGCTTTCAAGAAGAATAACTGGACTCAAGTAAACCTCATTGTAGGGCCTAATGGTTCTGGAAAGACCCTTTTGGCCAACGAAATTGCCAGTCAATTCCGCAATTACGACTTGGACGTTACCTTTCTCCGTTCTGACCGTATTCCCGAAGACCAGGTTTTGGCGGTACTGCGGAGTAATCAGCAGGTAAAGGAGCGGATTGAATCTGTTTTGTCTGGCATGTTCGGTAAGTCTATCACCTTTCAGGAGCAAGAAGACGGCAATTTTCTTCCCATGGTGGTGAACAAGGCCCGTGGAGTGGAATACAACCTAAAAGAAGGTGAGTGTCACGGCCTGAAGGAAATTCTTCAGCTATTGATAGCCTTGTACAATAGCCAAAGCGACTGTCTCATTTTTGATGAGCCAGAACTGCACCTGCACCCCCAATTTCAGCTATTTTTTATGAAGGAAATCAGAAAGGCTGCAGCACAGGAGCCAGGAAAAATCTTTTTCCTCATAACCCATTCGCCTTTTTTCATCGATTTGCGGTTTCCAGAAGACCTGTTGGGTGTGATTGTGTGTCATGTAAATCGTGTTCCCACTTGCATTGACCAGCTTTCCCCCGAGGATGACCTTTTGTTCCGCCGATTTTTGCCTCGATTCAATACCTATCACAAGCAGTTTTTCTTTTCTGACAATCAAATCTTTGTGGAAGGTTACACAGATCAGCAGCTTTTCTCTCATCTTTTGGAGCTTACCAGCAGCTGGTATTCCTCTGTTGGCACTGGCATTATCGATGTGGGAGGCAAGGACGAGCTGGGAGTTTTTTGTAAGGTTTGTTCCCTGCTAGGAACTGACGGACGCATTGTGGGAGACTTAGATTCCTTGTTCAAGGGAAAGCTTCGAGATGTCCTTGCTCAAGATCCACGGCCAGCTTTGTGGCTTCAGCGTCAGGAAGAAAAGCAGCTTCCTTTTTATACTCAGCTGTTTACTGCCACTAGCTTGCGTCGGGGAGTTACCTTGGAAAAGCTTATTGTTCGGCTGGAGCGGTATTTGGTGGAAATGGGTTCGGCTTTGTGTAATCTGCCAGAATCCATTCCTCCAGAGTTGGGCCTTTTGGTGGAAAAATTGCGGGAAATGTACGACAAGTACCAAAAGGTAGAGGATTTGGACACCTACAAAACTGTGGTTTTACAAGGTGTAAACCAAGTGGGCCATTTGATGGAAGGCTTGATTCCACCTCATTTGTTCAGCACCATTCCCCTTATAAAAAATCTTGCTTCCTTGATTTTTGCCGCCGCCGCCGCTGCCCGTGTGTACATTCTGCCCAATGGCTGCATTGAGCATTATTATACTCAAAACCATGTTCAGTACATGCCCATTTCTGGCAAGGACAAGCTCTTTCACAAGGAACAGGAATATATGTCTCAGGTTCAGCCAGAGGTTTTGCGGATGGAATACAAGGAATTGATAGAGATTCTTGATCAAGCTTGTATGCGCGATTCTGGCTAGGTAAGTAAATCGAAAAAAAAATTACACTTTTTTTCAAAAAAAGCCTTTTACCTCTTTACAAAAACTATCGCCTGTGATATAGTCATTCTTGCTTGGTAGCCATGGTAGAGGTGTCACACCCGTTCCCATCCCGAACACGGAAGTTAAGCCCTCCAACGCCGATGATACTGCATTCGCGGGAAAG
>JAZQSR010000075.1:0-11634 GCA_045630225.1 Treponema sp.
CCACAACAACGGGCTTATATCCCAACTCTTCCACAGCCTGCAACTGCCACAAAGGTGCTAGTGCAGAAATAATAACACCAGTACCAGGCTCTAGACCAAAAGCCTTGAACACATATTTTAATGCAATGGCAGGACTGCGGAAGGCAAAGGCTCCATCTACAGAAAAGAACTCCTTCACAGATTGAACTAGACGCCGTGTCATCTCTCCGGGACCGATTTTCTCGTCTACCATACAAGTGAGCACAGCGTCCATCTCCCTGCGACGGATGGTGGAACTATAGGTTTGAATCATATTAATTTATATCCAGCAGCTTTCGCAGTTCCTTGGGATTGAACAAGCTACGGATATCGAGGATGATGAGGTATCCATTATCCTGACGAACAACACCGTGGATATACTCTGTACCGATACCACTGAGCATCTGTGGTGGTGGCTTAATTTCGTCACGATTCACAGAAATTACGCGGGCAACCCGGTCGATAATAATACCGATTTTAAGTCCATCGATATTGAGGATAATGAAACCACCTTCAAACTCATCAGCCATGTCCTCATCTTTAATCTCAATCTTCTTGAGACGGAACCGCTTGTGCAAGTTGATGATGGGGATAATCTCACTACGAAGATTGAAAATACCCTCAACATAATACGGAGCATTCGGGATTGAGCGGACGTTCTGAATCTTTACAATTTCCTTAACATCCATAATATCCACACCATACAGCTCTTCACCAAGCTGGAATGTTACAAGCTGGAATACAGAATCACCAATAGCCATATAGCCTCCGCAAAAATATAATGTCTTAATTATACTAAAAAATTAGTCACGGTCAAGTATTTTCTTGGCTTTGGTCTTATTTGAACTCGTTTTTTCTGCATTTGCAATATCCTCCACTGCCTGTCGTACAGAGGAGAAACGATTTCGTTCATAAATGTCCAAGCCTGTTCCCACTGTAGCAACGTCTGTGGAAGCAAGATATTCTCGACAAATATCTGCAAAGGCAGAATTTTCTGAGGAAGCAAACAATTTTCCCAAAGCATATCGGAGATGAAGCTTCTTTTTGTCTGCAAGACTTTCCCGTGCCAAGGCAATAACACTTTCTGTGGCAGAAGAACTACCATAAGCTAAAAGTGCCTCGCTGGCCTTTACCTTAATGCTGTCACCAACATACTTTTCTTTAATTAATTCCTGCAAATAGGAAATACCTTCTTGATCACCTAAAATACCGAGAGCATCATAACAGGCATATTTTACGGCAGTCTCTGGATCGTTCTTGGCACGAAAAACAATGTGGGCGGCAGCATCCTTAATACTATGGGTCTTTACTGCGGCAATTGATTCTAGGCGCACCTTGTAGTGGGAATCCTTGATTCCTTCGATAATGAGGGCCCGAGCAGTATCATCTGAAGGAAAGTTGGCCACACCCTTGATAACCGATGCACGAAGATTGGGATCAGTACTTTCAAAAAGATAGACTAAAACCTCCACAGATTCGCTTTTTCCCATGGCACCAATGGCTTCTGCTGCATACATTCTGACAAAGGTATTTTTATCCTCGTTTTGGGCGATTTCCACCAAGGCATCCCAAGTTTCCACTGCTTTGAGCCTACCAAGGGCCTTCATCACCGACTGCTGTTGGGCAACAGAAAGATCTTCCCGATTGATGAATTCTGCCAAAAACTGGGCATCTTCTGCCGTTCCTACTTCGGCAATGGCTTCAAGAGCACCATCAAAGTACTCCATGTATTCATCTTCCAGTAACTTACGGGCAAAGGGACCTGCATCTTCAATTTTTAGTTTGGAGACGTACTTGAACAAGAGATCTACCGTGGAATTCCTTGTATCAAAGGGATCTTCGATGATTTCCAGGGCATAATCTTCGATACGGCCATCTTCGGCAGCAGTAAAGTAGGCGATAATTTTTTCACGGAGGGCCACAGAACGAGTGCGCTCCAAAATACCTTCCAGCTCATCTAAATAGTAGAAGGTTTTATTGGCCATAAACTCATCCAGCATGGTAATGATTTCTGTATCAAGACCATAATTTAAGGTGTTTACTTCTTTTTCCCGCTCAGATTCCTGAGACTCTTCCTGAGATGCTTTTTGTTCTGTTTTTTTATCTTCTGGGCTATTGGAAGTAAGAACACCACGAGGCTCTGGCACAAGCGATGTTTCCTTAGCGTGGAGAGAAAGGCCCATAAAACCCATGAGCAAAAAGGCTATGGCTGCTGACTTGCTACACTTCATTATAACTCCTTTGACTACCCACAAGAAGGCACTCTTCCAATAAAGAAAAAAACTCTAAAATAAGTTACAAGTTTATTTTTCCCTGCTGATTCAATCAGTAAAACTAGCGACCACCATTGTATCGCTGAAGAAAATCTTTCTTGTATTGGGCAAATCTATCTTCTTCAATTGCCACACGAACCTCCGCCATCATTTGGTGGAGGAAGGCTAGGTTGTGGTAGGAAGCCAACATGGAGCTTAAAATTTCCTGCTCCTTGAAAAGATGGCGAAGATAGGCCCGTGAATATTGTCGGCAAATCTTACAGTTGCATTCACTGTCTATGGGGCCAAAATCCCTGGTGTACTTGGCATTCTTGATGGAAATGGCACCATCACGGGTAAAATAAGAGCCATTGCGGGCATTTCTGGTGGGTAATACACAGTCAAACATGTCGATGCCGTTTTCTACCGCTTCCAAAATGTAGTCTGGAGTTCCGATGCCCATAACATAGCGGGGCTTATCCTGGGGAAGCAAAGCCGCTGTGTAGGACAGCATTTCCGTGTACTTTTCGTGGGGCTCCCCTACTGACAGGCCACCAATGGCAATGCCAGGAGACTGGAGACTAGCAACAAATTCTGCTGACTCCTGACGCAAATCCTCATAAAAATTACCCTGGACAATGGGAAACAACAGCCCCTTGTAGCCAGTTTCCTGCGCCTCCTGCCAAGCACTCATGGCCCGCTTTGACCAGTCGCTGGTGATACGCAAGGCCTCTGCAGCATCCTTTTTGGAAATGCCGTAGCCTGTGCAAACATCAAGCTGCATCTGGATGTCGCTATTATAGCGGCGCTGTAAGTCCACCACAGATTCAGGAGTGAGAAAGTGACGGGAACCGTCAATGTGGCTTTGGAAGGCCACTCCTTGGTCAGTGATTTTTCGGAAGGGAGCTAGAGAAAAAACTTGAAATCCACCAGAATCCGTGAGAAAGTTCTTGTTCCAGAGAGAAAAACCGTGAAGTCCACCAGCTTCTTCCACAATATCCACTCCCGGCCGCAGGTACAGATGGTAGGTGTTGGCCAGAAGAATCTCAAAGCCGATTTCTTCTAGATCATCCTTTGTCATGGCCTTGACGGTGGCACTTGTTCCCACTGGCATGAACACGGGAGTGCGAACTGGGCCATGGGGAAGCTCCATGATTCCGGTGCGGGCCTTGCTGGAAGTGTCAGCGTGGAGCTGGGTGAAAATTGACAAAACATCAGACATATAAAACCTCACGTACGAGCGAATTTCAAAAGGACAATGCTCAGGATAATAAACAAAATCACGGGAAACCAGGCTCCCACAAAGGGAGAAACGTAGCCAAACTGGGCCAAGAGCATGGTAACCATCTGGCTTACATAAAAAAGTACTGCCGCCATAATACAAAGAACAAGACTTATAAGCAACACATTTTTTCTTGTCTTGCCAGAAAGACCGATGGACAGGAACACTACGATAAAAACAATAAGGGGAAAGGAGAATTTCTTGTAGTACTGGGAGGTGGCCTCTGCCACAGGCAAGCCAGCACGACGGAGACGGGCGATATAGGACTTGGCCTCCTCCACTGATACTGTTTCTACATCGACGGTGTTGTTTCTGAAGGTTTCTGGAGGCTCTGTGAGCAAATGCATGGTTTCTTGGGAAACAGGATAACTGTTCATGTAATCACCTTCCACCACATATTCTATGGCCTCAAAACACTCCCAATAAGTTTCTTTCCAAGAAGCTCCATTACAACGAAGAATTTTTTGCAACACCTTATTTTCATCACGGAAAATCACAAAAAGACCCACCAGTCGTTGCTCAGAATCGTTGTAATAATCAGCCTTGTACACAATTTGTCCCTGCTTGGTGATAATAACGATTCTATCGTTGTTGAGAGATTGTGTTTTATTCAGCAAGGAATCCTGTAGCTCATTTTTTTTTGCATAGGTGGGTACTACCACTCTATCTTCAAAAAAGAAAAGGCCAAAACTTAGGGCCAAGGACAAGAGCAACAAAGGCAAGGTAAAGTGAAATAGGGAAACACCGGAGGCAAAAACAGCTGTCAGCTCGTTCTTGGCATAGAGGTCGCTGAGGGTGTAGGACACGGCAAAGAGGATTGACAGCGGCAGGGAAAAGGACAGGGTTTTTGGAATGTACAAGACAATAACCCTCAGAATGTCTCCAGGAGCCACCTCTTGGGAAATAAAGCTCCACAGGTTCATGAGCAAGTCCACTAGCACCAGCACCAGTGCAAAGAAGAAAATTGAGCCCAGAAAAACTGGTAAAAATCGGCGGTACAAGTAGATGACAAATCTCATTTTTTCACCAGTATAAGATAGAATACAATGCCTGCCACCCCCACAAAGAAGTCCGGAAGCCACATGGTCCAAAAGCCACTGAGGCCCTGGCGGATACCAAAGGTTTGTCCAAGAATCATGGCAGCCCAATAGGCCACACAGAGAAAAATTCCAATAATGAGGCCCACCGTAAGGCCATTGTGCTTTCCAAACAAGATGGCAAGGGGCATGGACAACAGGGCAAAGAAGATGGATGCAAAGGGCAAGGAGAATTTCTTGTGGAATTCCAGCTTGTACATGTTCATCTGCAAGGTGGAAGCCGTTCCCTCCTCCTTTACCTGACGAATGAACTTGAACAAGTCAAAGGAAGTCATTTCTCGAGGATTGGTGGAGGATGAATCAGAAAAAAAGGAATTGGCAAAGACGTTCATGCTAGTTTGTCCCGCCTGCATCACATCGTAACGGCTTACATCAGACATGTCGAAGGCACAAACTGTGGCAGACTCCATGCTCAAGTTCATGAGAATTCCAGGCTCTGTAGAATTATTTATTTCCGTGGCACCAGAAACAATGACGCGGATTTGTCCCTGGTCGTCAATGTCAAAGAAAATCAAATCCGACACAAGGGTATCAGTTACCTCCCCGATAACCAAGGTGGCATCCTCCGTCCGCTTGATGGAATTGGACTCCAGCTCAATGGTGGGATCGGAAAACAAGATTTCCTTGTAAAGTTTATTGTATGAAATGGTTCCCAAGGGTAGCAAGTAGTCGTTTACAAAGAAAGATAGAATAGAAATGAAAACTCCCAAAATCAATACTGGAAGGAGAATCACCATAAAGGACTTGCCGCTGGCTCGAATCACCAGAATCTCGTTGTCTGTCATCATGCGGCCAAGGCACATCAAAAAGCCCACCAAGGTGGCAAAGGGAGCCGACTGGGCTATGATAAAGGGCAAGGAATAGCTCATGAGGCGAGCCACATCCATAATGGGTACCCGCTTTTTCAAAATATCCTCTGCCATCAGCAAAATCTGGTTTACAAAGAACACCATAAAAAAGAACAAAAAGGCAATGAGGAAGTAGAGCAACAATTCCTTTACCAAATAGGTAACGAGAACATGACGATTTGACCGAAACGAGAGGGCTGGAAACTTCATGCCGAGGATTAGACTCCTGTGGAACCAAAGCCACCCTGTCCCCGCTCCGTGGCAGACAAGGATTCCACCACCTGAAACTGGGCCTGCACTACTGGTGCCACCACCATCTGGGCAATCCTGTCTCCGTGGGAAATAGTAAAGTTTTCTGTTCCAAGATTTATCAAGATAACCTTAACCTCACCACGATAGTCACTGTCGATGGTACCGGGACTGTTCAGCACGGTGATACCATTTTTTGCAGCAAGGCCAGAGCGGGGCCGCACCTGGATTTCATAGCCAGAGGGAATGGCAAAGGAAAGGCCTGTGGGAACTATGGCACGCTGACCAGGAGTCAAAACCACAGGCTCTGACAAACAGGCACAAAGGTCTGCCCCTGCTGCCCCTGCAGTTTGGTAGGAAGGAAGAATGGCTCCAGAGGCCACGGTACAAGGAATAGTTGTCATAAAGTCTCCTTAAGGGGATATATCCTGTGGATATCATCCAGCTGGATACCATCCAGTTGGATACCATCCAGTTTGCTTACATTCCGCTGGATGCATCTCGGTTTTTCCCCAACTCCTTTGCAGCAGATTGAGCCTTCAATTCGTTGGAGTATACTTGCAATGATGTTTCTGGAAGCCATCCAGAGGAAAATTGATACCAAATAACCTGCTTTTTATCTTCCATGGTAATTCGCTGGCCTACAACCTCTTGTACTGCACCACGACGGCCATATCCAGACACTGAAGCAGTAAGACTTGGTTCACTGCGGTAGATGGCGTAGGGATCAACTACTACAGCCCACTTGGAATCCACTGGCAACAAGGGGGCATTAGACAAGTCTATGATTCCAACTTTTTTAGAGCAACCATAAAGAACCAAGGTACAAAGAAGGAGAAAAAAGCAACTGAACCGACGATGTTCAATAACAGAAAAAACTCCTGTAGGCTTGGGTATTTTTTTCATCAGGTGTTGTCCTTTTTGGCAAAATACTCCACCACCTGGGGATAAATCAGTAAGTCAGAATCAACAAAATGGAGATTCTTTATTTCATCAAGGGTAACCCACTTGATTTCTGTATGTTCGGTTAACTTCCACTGAGGATTATCTGTGGCAAGAAAGATTTCATAGCCTTCCAATTGTATATCCTTTCCGTTGTACTGAAACACTGCCTGGGCAATCTTTTTTCCCACAGTAACAGGAACAGAAAACTCTTCATCAAACTCACGGCAAATAGCATCTTCAGGAGACTCTCCGTTTTCCACCTTGCCACCGGGAAACTCCCATCGCTCCCCCATTTGGCCACCAGGCATACGATGCCCCACCAAAACCTTTCCTTCTTGAAACAAAATACAGGCAACAGAACACTTCATGGCTTACAGGAATAGAACTTTTGGGAAGACAAAATGGAGAGTGGCCACCACCAGACAACAAATACCGATAATACGACGGTTTTCTACAAAAATTGTTTGCAAAAAACCATTGGGAGCATAGTCAATGGAATTTGTTTCCATATAAAACTGAAGGAGAACGCAGAAACCTCCCAGCAAACCAGCCAAGGCAGGAAACAGGTCTCCAAGTACTGGTGTTGTGTTTTGCACTACAGAAAGCAGCTTCAGCAAGCCAACTAAAACGCTCAGCACCCCAAGCACCAACTTGAAATTCTTGCTTTCCATAAAGCCCAAGATGGGATTAGTGAAACTGGAACCACCTGTAGTATCATCAGAAAAGGTGAATTCATCACCGAGCAAATCATCCTGTGTCTGATCTTTTTCACAGAAAAGCAGCAGACCTGTAACAAGGTTTAACAAAATAGATAAAAAATAGAATTGTAACATATAATCGCTCCCTTTAGCTTCGGGTAATGTCCGAACGGAGAATTTGCGTTTCTTCTCCCACGGTAACCACCGCTTCTACATACAATATATCATAATCTCCAAATGTTGTCCGTAAGAAATCTTCCTTCCCGGTGTAAAATGTTTCCACTCTTTCTTGATAAATCACCTGGTCATCGGTGGTATACACAAGAAAATTACAGGAAACAAAGGGATGCTCAGAAAAATCTATCTGAGAATTTTCCTTAAGATGTAAACTAATATAGACTGTATCTTCAAAAGAGAAGGTAGAAAGCTCCATGGGAACTAGAGCTACCGTAGAAACATTTCCTCCCCGATCCATAATGCTGGATAAAACCACAATTGCCATCATGGCCAGCATGACAATGAGAATCAGGCGGGAGGATGGAGTCTGCACCAGGGACTGGAAAATTCCCTTGGGAGCCTGGGGCCCTTCTCCAGCGTAATAACGCTTTACTGCTTCATCAGCATTTTTAAGCCGCTCCCCAGGTTTTCCATAGTGATAGACAATTTTTTCATCGTCTTCGCTATATCCTTCGATATCACCACCAAGCTTCATTATTACCCCTTAAGAATTGCATCAATAAGACTATCAGTTCGCCACCACAATACCTTTGCTTCTTCTTCTTCCACCAGCAACATGGAAATAATTCCTTCTGGAGAAAGGGAAAGGGTGTGGAACAAGGCGGTACGATGGTCTAGATCAAGGTGACGACGAAGCACCTTGTCTCCATTTTCTTGCACCATCTGAATACTGTAGCCACTGTCATCTGCAATAATAAAGAAAAGCCAACCAGAATCGGTTACACCAAGGAAATCGTAGGAAAGATTGTACACCAGACGGGAAAAACCGTCGGCAACTTCCTGCTCGTAGGGAGGAATGGTCAAGGGCTCACCATAAACACCAGTGTTTATATCCAGAGGAAAAAGCATTGAACTTGTATAATCGATACCAGACTCTACGTTAGAAGCTTCATCAATGGAGCTAGTATAATAATCCACCTTTACAAAGAGCTTTTCGTCGGTATAGGAAGGCACAATGTTTTCCAAGGAAAGATACACCTCGTTGGTGGTTTCTTCGTCTAGCACATTGGGGAGTTGGTCCACCTTGAAGGGAATAGTACTGCGAAGATACCCTGTTGTGTCAAACCAATACACCACCATGCCGTCGTTCACTTGGCATATTACCACCAGCTCATTGTTGTAAGTTGTGTAAATATTTTTAATATAAGGAAATGGCATACCACCAGGGCCCCGTTGCCCGATATAGTCGATAAAGGTGCCGTCACTGGCAAAGCGAAGGACAATCTGACTGAGAAGGAGGCGATTTTCCACATCATGCTCGTGGCGCTCTGGAGGAAGCTGATCTACTACGTAGATGTATTTGCGAGAATCAGCGGCAATGGCTCCCAAAGAGTTAAAGGGATACTCCACAGCCTTTCTCGTAGAAGAAACAATTTCAGAATCTGTGGCATCAGCAAAGCTGGGGGTGGGATTTCCTTCTCCGTTATAGTAAATACTCAGCAAATCTCCATAGGAATTCAGCTCCATCATTTTCTGGGCCTCTCCATTTGCAATGTAGAAGAAACCGTCTCGCATGGTAAAAGAGGTACGTACAGGAGAAGGTTTTGCCAAGCTAAAAAGATTTAACTGATCCTCAAAATTACCATATTTTAAGGAAAAAAGCTTATGTTCATCCAAACTGATGACACCGCTGGATTTATTACAGGAAAAAAAGACACTAACCAAGAGACAACATAGTACAAAGCTTAGGAGTTTACAACTTAAAAGCTTTTTGATACTCACACACTTATTCATCCTAACAGAATAAAGGGGCTAGCAAGCAGTGTCAAGATGGGGGATGATGAGGGGGCTTAGGACTTCCACCCTTCCCGCCCTTGTCCTAAGAAAAAAACTTGCCCTATGGGAAGAATGGGGGGTATAATAACAACAAACATTGTTATTTTGTAGGAGGAAAAAATGTCCGCAGATTTAGGATATTATCACATTGAATTTTTGAAAAGGGATGGAGTTCCAGATGTAGACACGGCTCAGGCAGCCTTTAAGTGGTGTCAGGATGAGTATGATTGGTTTGATAAAGTTAATATAACATTGAAAGATCACTATATTATTGGTGATTGTTTGCATGACAAGGATACCGATATTCCTCATGAAAAAAATTCTATTGAAGATTGGATACGGGACATTGGTGCTGAAGTGGATGCAGAATTGATTCTGGCTAGTGTGCTCATTGACGTGAGTGAATCCGATGACAATGATAAATATCATTTAGTTTATAAAAATGGAGAATTGGAAACTGAGAACTACAAATACAACAAACATCTTTGTGGAATTGTTCTTACTAGTGGTGAATATTTAGTCTGTGACTTGGGGTACTACGATAAATACATTTATAGAGGTTTATTTCGCAACAAAAAAACTGGAGTAGAGATGAACCTTGGCTATCTTCTCATTGACGATTCAGGTTTTTACAGATTCTGGCGAGATGCTAAGATTAATGGTGCCCCTGCTGCTTATGTATGTAATGACGAGGGTGAAACTGTAAAAGCACCAGATGAAGATATTTATAACTATAGTTGTTTTGGTATTAAGGATGATGAAGGGGGTGTGTCTAATGTAACCCCTTGTGAAGTTTTAAGTAGTTGGCAGATAAAGACAGACAGTGATGAAATATTGGATGTGTCTGAATGGGAATTCGTAGGATTTAGTGCTTGTGGAATGGATGATTTAGTTCAGAGAACACGGACAAAAGACTGCTCTCCAACAGTAGTAGTCATTCCAGAAGGAACTACTACTATTGAATATGAGGCCTTTTTGTACTGTGAAGGGCTCACCTCTGTAACCATCCCTAATAGCGTCACTTCAATTGGAAGCAATGCCTTTGAGGGCTGTGAAGGGCTCACCTCTATAATCATCCCTGATGGCGTCACTGAAATTGGAAGCAGAGCCTTTGAGGGCTGTATAAATCTCACCTCTGTAACCATCCCTGATAGCGTCACTTCAATTGGAAGCAGAGCCTTTGAGGACTGTATAAATCTCACCTCTGTAACCATCCCTGATAGCGTCACTTCAATTGGAAGCAGTGCCTTTTCTGACTGTAAAGGACTCACCTCTGTAACCATCCCTGATAGCGTCATTTCAATTGGAAAAGAAGCCTTTAGGTGGTGTGAAGGGCTCACCTCTGTAACTATCCCTGATAGCGTCATTTCAATTGGAAGTCATGCCTTTAGGGGCTGTAACATTACTTCCTTAGAGCATCCTTGCTTAAAAATAGAAAATGGTCTTGTAATTAAAGATGGTGTAGTACTTTATAATGCTTCACAAAGTGCATCTGTAATCATCCCTGATGGTGTCACGGAAATTGGAAATGAGGCCTTTATGGGCTGTTTTGGACTCACCTCTGTAACTATCCCTGATGGCGTCACTTCAATTGGAAGCAGTGCCTTTGAGGGCTGTATAAATCTCACCTCTGTAACCATCCCTGATAGCGTCACTTCAATTGGAAGCAGTGCCTTTTGGGGCTGTTTTGGACTCCCCTCTGTAACCATCCCTGATGGTGTCACTTCAATTGGAGAAGGAGCCTTTAGGGGCTGTAACATTACATCCTTAGACCATCCCTGTTTAAAAATAGAAAATGGTCTTGCAATTAAAGATGGTGTAGTGCTTTATTATAATTCACAAAGTGCATCTGTAATCATCCCTGATGGTGTCACTTCAATTGGAAGCTGGGCCTTTTCTGGCTGTGAAGGACTCACCTCTGTAACCATCCCTGATGGTGTCACGGAAATTGGAGAGTGGGTCTTTTATGGCTGTACTGGACTCACCTCTGTAACCATCCCTGATGGTGTCACTTCAATTGGAGAGAGTGCCTTTATGGGATGTTTTGGACTCACCTCTGTAACCATCCCTGATAGCGTCACTTCAATTGGAAGTCATGCCTTTTCTTGCTGTTATGGACTTACCTCTGTAACCATTCCTGATAGCGTCACTTCAATTGGAGAGGATGCCTTTGAGGACTGCCCCCTAGATGAGGCAACAAGGGCACGAATAAAAGAAATAACAGGATAGCAC
>JAZQSR010000076.1:0-6693 GCA_045630225.1 Treponema sp.
AAACTCTTTGATAATGGAAAGAATTTTAATCTATAACTGCTTATCTTCTTTAGGAAGGCTAAACAATTGAAATCACATAATCACTATAAAATTTTTGGGAAAAGAACTAAGAGTACTTAATTTTTTTTTTCAAATCAAGTAAAATGTTACTTTAGTATGAATACTAAAGCATATATCGTGCTTGCCAATGGGCAGGTTTTTGAGGGTAAAAGTTTCGGTACCACAGGTTGCGTTACCGGTGAGGTTGTCTTTACCACAGGGATGACAGGGTACTTGGAAACCCTGACAGATCCCAGCAATTATGGACAAATCGTTTTACAGACCTTTCCTCTTGCAGGGGATTACGGAATTATCCGAAAGGATGCGGAAAGCAGCAAGGCTCATGCAGTGGGTTTTGTGGTGCGGGAATGGTGTTCCACGCCTTCCAACTTCCGTTGTGAGGAAACCCTTGATCAGTATTTGAAGGAACAAGGGGTAATCGGTGTCTACGATGTAGATACACGAGCCTTAACTAAGATTCTTCGTGACAATGGAACCATGAACGCTCGGATTGTTTCTTTTAGCGGTGATGCTGAAAAGGACATGGAGGCAGTTCAAGCTCTTAATTCCATCATGCACGATTTAGTATTAAATCCAAGTCTTGGAAACCACGCCAGAAAAATTCGTCTTTTAGAAGAAATCAAAGAACATAAACTAGAAAATCCTGTGGAAAAAGTTTCCCGCAGTGCTGCAAGTCTCCAGCAGGAGAACAAGGCTGTATTTGATGCAGCTGTGGAATACGGTGCAGTTCCTGTGGATTCCAATGGATTGAAAATTGCCACTTATGAAGCAGCCGCTGCAATGGCTGGTGGTGCAAAGGTGGTGCTGTGGGATTTTGGTGCTAGAGCAAGCCTTACCCAAGAGCTTCAGAAGCGAGGTGTGGAAGTTGTAGCTGTAGATGCTGCTACCACCTGCCAAGAAATCTTGGACATGAAGCCTGATGGTGTAGTGCTTTCTACAGGCCCTGGAAATCCTGCTGAGTATGAGTCCATTGTGGATGAAATTAGCCAGCTTTGTAACAGTTTTATCCCCATGCTGGGAATTGGTTTGGGACATCAGCTTTTGGCCATATCTCAGGGAGCACGGACTGAAAAGTTGCCCTACGGCCACCGTGGAGAAAGTAATCCTGTAAAGAACCTTGCTACGGGAAAGGTGTTGATTACCAGCCAGAATTGTGGGTATACCGTGGTCAAAGATTCTGTGCCAACGTCAGCAGTACAAACCTTTGAAAGCGTGAACGACAAAACCTGCGAGGGAATTCAGTATAGAAGTTTCTTAGGCACTTCCGTTCAGTTCTATCCAAAAACATCTGGAGGCCGCCAAGATACAGGTTTTGTGTACGACCAGTTTGTGAATATGGTGGCAATGCGTCATCAAAGTCAGCTGGCGGAAAATCAGGAATAAGGGGAGGAAGAAGAAATGCCATTGAATCAGAGTATACGTAAAGTTATGGTAATTGGTTCCGGCCCCATCGTTATTGGTCAGGCCGCTGAATTCGATTATGCAGGAACCCAGGCTTGTAAGGCCTTGAAGGAACAGGGACTAGAAGTTGTTTTGGTAAACTCCAATCCCGCTACCTTGATGACAGACGGCCACATGGCAGATGCCATTTATATTGAGCCACTGAACATAGACACCCTCAAGAGAATTATTGAAAAGGAAAAGCCCGACAGCTTGCTTTCTACCTTGGGTGGCCAGACAGGATTGACCCTTTCCATGCAGTTGGCCAAGGAAGGATTTTTGGCTCAGCATGGTGTGAAATTGCTGGGTGCTCGTCCTGAAACCATTGACCGAGCAGAAGACCGCCAGATGTTCAAGGATACCATGGAGGCCATTGGTGAGCCTTGTATTCCTTCTAAGGTTGTAACTGATTTACGTTCTGCCTTGGATTTTGCAGATGAGATTGGTTATCCTGTTATTGTTCGGCCAGCCTTTACCCTTGGTGGAACTGGTGGTGGAATTGCCGCCAACGAAGAGGAATTGCGGGAAATTGGTCAAAACGGACTGCACCGCTCCCCTATTCACCAGATTCTTGTGGAAAAATGTATTTCCGGCTGGAAGGAAATTGAGTTTGAAGTAATTCGTGACAGTGCAGGCAATGCAATTACCGTCTGTTCCATGGAAAACTTTGACCCTGTTGGTGTACATACTGGTGACAGTATCGTTGTGGCTCCTGCAGTTACCCTTTCTGACAAAGAATACCAAATGCTGCGAACTGCCGCCTTGAATATCGTTTCCGCTTTGGAAGTAGAAGGTGGCTGTAACTGTCAGTTTGCCTTGCATCCCACCAGCTTTGAATATGCGGTAATCGAGGTAAATCCCCGTGTTTCCCGCTCCTCCGCTTTGGCTTCCAAGGCCACAGGATATCCCATTGCCAAGGTAGCATCTCTTATCGCCATCGGGTATCACCTGGATGAGATTCCCAACGCAGTGACCAAGACAACTATGGCCTGCTTTGAACCTGCCATTGACTATGTAGTAGTAAAATTCCCCAAATGGCCCTTTGACAAGTTTGTGTACGCCAAGCGAACCTTGGGTACCCAGATGAAGGCTACTGGTGAGGTAATGTCCATCGGTATTTCCTTTGAGCAGGCCTTGATGAAGGCAGTCCGTGGTGCAGAGATTTCAGTTTCTACCTGTAGATTGCCTGCTTTCTTGGAGGAAAGCGACGAAGATATTATTCGCCGTGTAGGTGAATGTACCGACCAGCGTTTGTTTGCCGTGTATGAGGCCATAACTCGTGGCATCCTTCCTCTGGAAAAGATTCACGAAATTACCATGATTGACATGTGGTTCTTGAACAAGCTGCAAAATCTGGTGAATGCAGAAAAGGCCATGGCTGAGCTTAAGGCCAATGGTGCTGAGCTGACTTCAGAATTCTATCGTGAACTGAAGAATCTTGGCTATCCTGATAAGGTTATTCAGGAAATGACTGGTGTTTCCATTCCTGGTGCTGGTGGTGTACTGGCTCAGGCTCAGGAAGCAGAGGACTTGCGAAAAGCAGGAAAACTGGCTCACCTCCCCTCCTCCTACAAGATGGTTGATACCTGTGCTGGAGAATTCAAGGCTCTGACCCCCTATTTCTACGGTAGCTACGACAAGGCCAACGAGGCAGAGGAATTCCTTGCTGCCCAAGATTCCCAGAACTGTGTTATGGGGTACCAGACCAAGGGACGGATTCTGGTACTTGGTTCCGGGCCAATCAGAATTGGACAGGGAATTGAGTTTGACTACGCCTCTGTTCAGTGTGTGTGGGCCTTGAAGAAGCTGGGCTATGAGGTTGCCATCGTTAACAACAACCCAGAAACTGTTTCCACCGACTTTGACACTGCAGATCGCCTGTACTTTGAGCCACTGACTCCAGAAGATGTTATGAGCATCATCCGCACTGAAAAGCCTCTGGGAGTTGTAGTGGCCTTTGGTGGACAAACTGCCATTAAGCTTACTAAGTTCTTGCACGATCAGGGTATTCAGATTTTGGGAACAAGTGCAGACTCCATTGACATGGCAGAAGACCGAGAACGGTTTGACGAGCTTTTGGAGCGTCTGGACATTAAGCGTCCCAAGGGATTTTCCGTTCTTACCATGGAAGAAGCCCTTAAAGCAGCTGAAAAGCTGAATTATCCTGTACTGCTGCGTCCCTCCTACGTATTGGGTGGCCAGAACATGATTATCGCCTTTACCGAGGATGATATTCGTGAGTACATGAAGATTATTCTTGCTCAGAACATTGAAAACCCTGTATTGATTGATAAATACCTGATGGGAATTGAGCTGGAAGTTGACGCCATTTGTGACGGTCAGGACATTCTGATTCCTGGTATTATGGAGCATATTGAGCGAACCGGTATCCACTCAGGAGACAGTATCGCTGTGTATCCGGCATGGAATGTAAACGACATCATGACGGAAAAGATTATCAATCAGTCTCGTGAGTTGGCTCTGGCACTGGGTACCAAGGGCTTGGTAAACATTCAGTACCTTGTGTACGACAATGAGCTGTATATCATCGAGGTGAACCCACGTTCCAGTCGAACCATTCCATATATCAGTAAGGTAACTGGTGTGCCCATGGTAGAGCTGGCAGTGCGAGCTATGCTGGGTGAACGGCTGCAGGACATGGGCTTTGGAACAGGCTTGTACAAGATTCCACCCTATGTAGCCGTAAAGGTTCCCGTCTTTAGCTTTGAAAAGTTGATTGACGTAGATACCCACTTGGGCCCAGAGATGAAGTCCACTGGTGAGGTTTTGGGCTTGGCTCGCACCTTGGATGAGGCTTTGTACAAGGGCTTGGTGGCAGCAGGCTATCGCATGAAAAAGAACGGTGGCGTGCTGATTACTGTGCGAAAAAGCGACCAGTTTGAGATTGTAGACACTGCCCGCAAGTTCTATGACTTGGGCTTTAAGCTCTATGCCACTGAGGGAACTGCCAAGGTAATTAGCGGTTTTGGAATGGACGTAGAGGTGGTGAACAAGATTCACGAAAATCCAGAGGACAATATCTTGACCTTGTTGGACACTGGCAAAATCGATTATGTAATTTCTACCTCTGCCAAGGGACGTATTCCCACCTACGATAGCGTTAAGCTGCGACGAAAAACTGTGGAGAGAGACATTCCTTGTCTTACCTCCATCGATACTGCTAATGCCATTGCCAACAGCTTGCAGAGTCGCTACTCCATTGAAAGTCTTGAGCTGGTAAACATCAACGACTTGAGTGAGGGAAAAACTCGGCTGCGGTTTGCAAAGATGCAGAGCTCTGGCAACGACTTTGTGGTGTTCAACGCCATGTATCAGGATATTATCAATCCTGCGGGCTTGAGCGTGCGGCTTTGTGACCGACGAACTGGAATTGGTGCCGACTCCTTGGTACTGATTACCAAGTCCGACGTAGCTGATGCTGGAATGCGGTTCTTCAATCAGGATGGTTCTGAGGGCATGATGGCAGGAAACGCTATCTGTTGTGTTGCCAAATACCTGTATGATAACAATATCGGTGGCTTGCAGGAGCGATGTGCTGCTTCTCTGGATCACACTGCGGAAATTACCGTGGAAACAGCAGCTGGTGTAAAGCGACTTTTGGCATATACCCAAAGTGGCGTTGTTTCTTCTGTGCGGGTAGACATGGGTGCTCCTGAGTTTGAAGCTGAATCACTGCCCACATTGGCAGAGGCAACTTCTGTAACAGGTACACCAGAGGGAATCAAGATTATTGGTGGAGACGGAACTCTTCCCGATAGCTCCGCCACTGACTGGAATGTGGTAAGCGGTCGGCTTCCCTGCAAGGCTGTGGTGAATGCCCCTCTTACCGTTGACGGTCAGGAGTATACGGGAACCATGCTGTCTGTGGGAACACCTCACTGTGTTGTATTCAGTAGCTTTGTGGATAAGATTGACGTGGCTACCATTGGACCTAAGTTCGAGAATCATCAGTTGTTCCCCAAGCGGGTAAACACCGAGTTTGTTCGAGTGGTTGGTCGCAACTGCCTGAAGATGCGGGTTTGGGAGCGAGGTAACGGCGAAACTCCTGCCTGTGGAACTGGTGCCTGTGCTGCAGCCATTGCTGCCGTGCTGAACGGATTCTGTCCTATTGGTCAGGATATTACGGTAAAGGTTCGGGGTGGAGAGCTTACAGTACAATACACTGGTCAAACTGTGTACATGACTGGTACTGCTCGGCTCGTTTACAGCGGTGAAATAGAGATTTAATATTACATTGATATGAATGAAAAAAGCCACGGCAAGTCCGTGGCTTTTTTTTTTAGCCCTTCCTAATAGAGCCTTGACTGGTTTTAGAGGGAGATATAGAATATAGGAAAATGGAGATTTAGATTTTCATTTGTGTGTGGGGGGCGAATATGAGAAATTTATTGAAAGATACAAGACTTTTTATTTTTAGAGCAGGGATTTTAAGCTTAACTGCTATAGTGCTAGTACTGCTTTGTATTTTTTCATGCAATAATTTGCTTGTCCTAGGAGGTGGTGGTACTTTAATTGTATCCGTGCCAGGGGGACGATCTGCCAGTAGCGCTACAATCTACACCATTGAACTTAATGGAACAAATGGTTCTGTCTATAGTAAGACTGTTCCAGCTGGTCAGACAGCTACATTCGAGGCACTTGTTCCTGATACCTACACTATTTTGGTGAAAGGCTCAAATGCAGAACATGCTGTGGTCTATTATGGTTCTTCCAGCGCCACGGTGGAGGCTGGAAAAACAGCATCTGCCATGGTGGAGTTGATGGAGCTCCTTGGGAAGTTGACTATTGAGTTTTCTGGAGAAGTGGCAAGTAAAAGTGCGAACTTTACCGTTGAACTGAGAGGTGCAGGCTCTCTCTATACTAAAACTGTTTCTGCAGCTGAAACAGCACAGTTTGAGCGGCTTGTTCCTGATGTCTACATTATTACTGTTCAAGGTACAAATGCAAATAATGAAGTTCTGTGTCGTGGTAGCAATAGTGCCACTGTTGAAGTGGGAAAGCCAACCACTGCCACTGTGGAGCTGAAATCAGCTTTCGGAAGCTTGGCTGTTGGCTTTACTGGAATAAGTGACTTTACTGGTACAAACTTGACTGTTGAGTTAACAGATTCAAAAGGTATTACCCAAAGTAAAACTACTGGTAGTAATGCAGTACAATTTGAAAGACTTATCC
>JAZQSR010000077.1:0-9839 GCA_045630225.1 Treponema sp.
TAAGTCAATCAAATATAGTTCATTCTTGACAAACATATATCCCTTCTATACCATTCGGAATAATAAATATCTTATTTAGTTTTGGAGGAAAAAATGCTTCAAGTTGGAGATACAGTACCTGAATTTTCCCTTCCTAATCAGGATGGTACCATGATTTCACCTGCCGAATTTAAGGGAAAGAAAATGGTGATTTATTTTTATCCCAAGGACAACACTCCTGGCTGCACCACAGAGGCCTGTGGCTTCCGTGATGTATACGACGAGATTCTTGCAAAGGGTGCTGTAGTTTTGGGAATCAGCAAGGATAGCATCGCTTCCCACACCAAGTTCCGGGACAAGTTCACTCTCCCCTTCCACCTGCTTTCTGATGTGGAAACCACCACCATCCAGGCCTTTGGTGCTTGGGGCGAAAAGAAAATGTGTGGTAAGACCTACATGGGAATTATTCGCTCCACCTTTGTGGTAGACGAAAATGGGGTGATTACCCAGGTATATCCCAAGGTAAACACCAAAACCCACGCAGCGGAGATTCTTGCGGCCCTGTAATAGAGCCACAGGAAAAGCTTCTGGAAAATGAATGTACGAGGGCTGGATTTCCAGCCCTTTTTTTCATCCCTTTTTCACCTGTCGCCACTCAGCGCCCTTCCTTCCTGGCTGCACCACAATGTGGAGCTTTGTTTTCTTGGCATGTTGGCAGAAAAAAGCTAAATCCTGAGAATAGGGACTTAGTAAGTCATCGGGGTGAAAGGAAAGACTCAAGGTGGTATGCTCTCCGTCGGCATAGGCTCGGCTAAAAGCTCCGTTCAGCTTGATAAGATCTATGGCGGCAGGCAACAGAGCCTTAAGCTTTGGGCTTCCATACTGATTTTGGATAAACTTAAGATGTACCTGCTCCACCTCCTGGTGGCTACACTCATCTTGAATTGCAGGAATGTTGATGTTTTCTGCCGCTAAAAAATCCACAAACCGACTGAAAAAAACGGAGGGACTACAACGGAGAGGTTTCAGCAGGGAATGGAACCAGCTTACTGCCCGCCCACGGGAATAAAAATAGCTAGTGGCACGAGCCAGAGCTTCTGCCTTGTCCAAGTCCTTGGCAGAAAATTGTGGGGTGGATTCCACCAAATAAGGCGGCGTTTCAGGAGCCACTAGTCCCAGCTCCTGCTTTTGGTCAAAGAGGGCGGTACCAGGCAATACGGAAAGGCGGAAAATCTCCAAGCTGTTGGGATACAGGGAAATAGCGTAGTCAATGCTTTCCTTAAAGCCTGCAAGATTATCCCCAGGAAGACCGTAGATTAAATCAAAGCCAAAGATGATACCTGCATTGTTCAACAGGGCAATTTTCCCTGCGAATTCCTTTCGGTTGATGTTGCGAGCCACTAGTTTAAGCACCTCTGGGCGGGCACTTTGCAAACCGATTTGCAGTGAACAAGAAATTCGAGAAAAGGCTGCTACCAGCTCTGGATTCAGCAATTCTGCACGACACTCAAAGTGGAAAAAGATGTTGGGTGCCTTTTGTCGAATCAGCTTGAGGATTTCCACTGCCCGCTCTTTTTTTGCGTTGTAGGTAGGATCCAACACAAAGATTTGGCTTACCTTGTGCTTTGAAAAAAAATCTAGCTCCTGGTGAATCCGCTCCATGGGAAAGTAGGCCACCATCTTTTCTCCCTTGGACTCGTAGCAATAGGCACATTTGAAGGGACAACCACGAGCTAGCTCCCACAAGGCTCCATTTTGATATTCAGCAGGATTTAAAGTACCAGTCAAATAAGGGGAAGGAAGATTTTCCTGATTGGCACGGGGAGAAAAAATCTTTCGCTGAGGAAGGTCAGAATCAACCTTGGAAGCATCAGCAACAAAAGCCTCCTTTTGCAACAGTTGACGCAAAAGATTCGGTACCGACTCATCCCCTTCCCCGCACACTAAGTAATGGAATGGATCCTTGTCTGCTGCCCCTGCCGTTACCTCTGGCCCACCGGCAATAAGGGGGATTTCTGGGGCTTTTTCCTGAATGATAGCGGCAACTCGAGCCAGCACTGTTCGATTCCACACAAAAAGAGAAAAACAAAGGGCAACGGGATGAAGCTCCAGCAGCTGATGTGCTATGGCCTGGGCTTGCTCCTCTTGGGCTAGGTGAAACTCTGGTGGAATAGATATGAGTCGAGCTTCAACAGCAGTTTCTGGTGCAAGGGGCTTTTCTGCAAAGCTCTTGTTTATGGCAGCCACAATGGAGGCTGCTCCCAGGGGCAGGGCTTGAGGTGAAATTTCTGCAGGAATGGTACAAACAGGAACGATGAGGGTTTTCATGGAATTACAGTATACTTGTATTTTGTTACTACGGCTAGTTATGGAAGAAAGTTTCTCTTTTTTTTATTTACAAAACTTGAAATATAAAGAATAATAAACACAAAGGAGATTTCTATGAAAAAACTAGTTTTATTAGTTGTATGTGGTTTGCTTCTTTGTGCAGGAGTATTTGCCAGCGGCAAAAGAGAACCTGGAACAAAAATTGCTGCCATTAGTGGAGCCTATCAGGGAGATTTTTATACAGTAAAAGGTGATTCATCAACGAACAAAATAAACCTTTCTGGAATTGCACTCGGACTGGATTCAAGAGAAATGTATACAGAAAAGGTTGGTTTTTTTGCTCACGTAGGTGTAAATTTTCCCCTGTCAGGTTATGAGGTAAAAGGAAGACAAAATTTAGCTGTAGATTTCTTGTTTGCACCAGCCTTTATACCATTTGCAACAGAACGCCTGACATTAAATGTTAATCCAGGAGTTCATGTTAGCTTGTGGGTGGCAAATGCACTTGTTATAACAGCCGGCTTGGGAGCAGATATTTCAGCCTATTATTATTTTAATGATTCATTCTTCTTGGCAGGAGGAGTTGTAGCATCTTATGATTTCCTATCCTTCAGAAGCGATGACAAAATTTCTGCATTCCATATTAAGCCACGGGTAGGCCTTGGTTTCCGCTGGTAAAAGCGTTGCCTATTTAAAAAAGTCATTCAGGAGAGAGTTTTATTTCCCCTCGAATGGCTTTTTTGGAAGGCTACCTCAACACACCAATCAAATCCTTGCGACCAGCCTTTTCTAGGGCTTCTTGCACAAGGCGCCGATTTTCGCTCTTGTTAAATTGCAACAAGGCCCGCTGAAGTCGCCGTTCATGGCCACCACGAGCCACGTAAATTTCTTCCATGGTGTGGGGGTCAAGGCCAGTGTAATACATGCAGGTGGCCAAGCTTCCTGGTGTGGGATAAAAATCCTGTACCTGGTCTGGCACAAAGCCGTTTTTTTTCAGATGCAGGGCTACCTCAATGGCTGCATTTAAGTCGGCTCCAGGATGACCTGCAATAAAATAGGGCACAAGGTACTGCTTTTTTCCCAGGTCCTTGTTGATTCGTTTATATTCCACCTCAAAGTCCTTGTAAACTTGGTGGGTGCTTTTCCGCATTAAAGACAAAACCTTATCGTTTACGTGCTCTGGAGCCACCTTTAGCTGACCAGAAATGTGATGCTGGCACAACTCACGGAAAAAGGTTTTATCTTTTTCCTTCATCAAGTAGTCAAATCGAATACCACTGCGAACAAAAACCTTCTTTACTCCAGGAAGCTTTCTTAAGCGACGTAAAAGCATCAGATAGTCGCTGTTGTCCACATCTAAGTGGGGACAGGGCTCTGTGCCAAGGCACTCACGATGGAGACAGGCTCCCGCCTTTGCCTGCTTTGCACAGGCATCCTTGCGGAAGTTAGCAGTGGGCCCCCCAACGTCATGGATATAGCCCTTAAAATCAGGCTCTTGAATCAAAAGCTTGGCTTCTCGCTCCAGGGAGTCATGACTTCGGGCTTGAATCCGCTTGCCTTGGTGAAAGGTGATGGCACAGAAGGAACAGGCGCCAAAGCAACCACGATTGCTGGTAAGAGAGAATTTTACTTCCTCCAAGCCAGGTACTCCCACCTTTCCGTTGGAAGCAGGCGTATCGTATATGGGATGCCACCGTCGAGTAAAGGGTTGCTCCATAACCTCATCAAATTCTTCTTGACTTAAGGGCAAGGTAGGTGGCTCTTGCACCACATAGCGACTTTCACTTTGCTCTATTAAGATGTGGGCAGAAATAGCGTCGGTATTTTGTTCCTGCTGGATGTAGGAGCGGGCGAATTGGGCTTTTCCTTCAGCTGAATTAGCAGAAACCTCACCAAAGGAGGGAATCCTCATGGCGGGCTGAAATTTCCCCTGACCATTGGCACAACCAGCAGGGAGCTCTGACTCCTTGCCTGTTCGCCAGCAGGTTCCCCGCACTCCACGGATTTCTGTTACTGGCTTACCCTCTGCCAAAGCGGAGGCAATTTCCAGCAAGGGCCGCTCTCCCATGCCGTAAATCAACAGGTCTGCCTTGGAATCCAGCAAAATTGAACGGCGCACTGTATTTGACCAGTAGTCGTAGTGGGAAAAACGACGGAGGCTGGCTTCAATTCCACCGATGATGACGGGAACTCCTTTGTAGGCTTCTCGAATTTTTGCTGTATAGGTAATTAAGGCTCTATCTGGGCGATGACCAGCTTCTCCGCCATGAGAGTAAGCATCCTGTGAGCGAGGCTTGTTGTTGGCTGTGTAATTTGCCACCATGGAGTCCATAGCACCAGCTGTTACTAAAAACGCCAGTCGTGGCCGCCCCAGCTTCATAAAATCTGCGGTGGATTTCCAATCAGGCTGAGGGATAATGCCCACGGTGTAGCCCTTGCTTTCCAGTAATCGCCCTAAAAGAGGGGCGGCAAAGGTGGCGTGGTCAACGTAGGCATCGCCAGAGACAAATACAAAATCAAGCTGCTGAATGCCCCTGCGTTGCAAATCTTCTTGGCAGATGGGCAAATATAAATCATGGGAGTTCACGAAATGCAGTATACCACGGGGGGAGCAAATGGAAAAGAGGAGTGGTCAGGGGATACGGTGTCTTTTGTCTTCTCTTAAATAGGGAGGGCTTTCTGCCTCCTTCTTTGACCATTTCTCAATTTTGTGGTATACTAGAACTATCATGAGCAGTCCTGAGTATAAATTCCAGATCGATCAGAAGGTTGTGTATCCCAGCCAGGGTGTTGGCAAAATCACTAATATTACAGAGAAAAAATTCAAGGATCAGATGATCCAGTATTATGTCATCTACCTTGCAGTCTCAGACATGGTGGTTATGGTTCCCGTAAACAAGGTTGACGAGTTGGGAATTCGAGCCATTGTTTCTGCTGAGGAAGCACAAAAGGCCATTGACATGATGGCAGAGGAAGTGGAGCCCATCACTTCCGACTGGAAATTGCGGTACCAGATGAATCTGGACTTGCTGAAAAAAGGAAGCGTACTAGACATTGCCACCATTGTTCGTTGCTTGTATCATCGTAGCAAGGTAAAGGAATTACCTATTCTTGAGCGAAAACTCTATGATTCAGCAAAGAAACTTTTGGAAGACGAAATTTCCTTTGCCCTTGATATGAATCCCAAAGAGGTAGAAGCCATTCTCCTGTCCAAGTTGGAGCCCTTGGGATTGGTTCGGGATGCAAAAAATTCCTCCATTTCCAGCAACTTTGATGATGACGAAGAATACATCGATGAAGATGATGACAGCATCATTACCGATGATGAAGACGACGACGATGACGACGATGGAGATGAAGATTAATCACATTCCTGTGGCAGTTGTTATTACTGCTGCAGGTTCTTCCACTCGCATGGGAGGCCAGAAAAAAGAATACCGAAGCTTAGGCTCGCCTTCGGCCACAGTGCTTTCTGTTGCAACCGAAGCCTTTGTATCAGCTCTGGCTCCCCAAGTATTTTCTGATGGAAGGGGAAAAATCCAGCAAACTAAAGAGGATTCTCCCCTCCCCTTTCACTTAACCCATGTTGTAATAACCATTCCCCCCCATTCAGGCTCAGCAGGAGAGCAGGCGGCAAAAAAAGCCCTCTTTTCATCTCCAAACTTAAAGTCCTTATGGGAAAAACCCTTCCAAAAATCAATTTCTACTCCCCAGCTTGTATTCGTGGAAGGAGGAGAAAGTCGCCAAGCCTCTGTGTACAAGGCATTGCAAGCCCTAACAAACCCTACAGAACAAGTAGATTCCCAAGGGGAGCCTGAAATTGTTTTGATTCACGATGGAGCACGGCCATTTGTAACAGAAGAGATTATCTTACAGGTTGTAGCAGCCACCCAGGAACAGGGAGCCGCCGCCTGTGGTATTCCTCCGGTAGACACCCAAAAAGAAGTTGACTCCCAGGGCTTTATTGTCCGCCACCTGCAACGAGACTCCTTGGTGGCCATTCAAACTCCTCAGGGCTTCCGATTAAAGCCCCTTCTCCAAGCCCACCAAAGGGCCGCCTCAGATAATTTTGAAACCACCGACGACACTGCCATTTGGGGAAAATATGTGGGGCCAGTAAAAATCACCTTAGGTTCTGTAGACAACAAGAAAATCACCTTTCCAGGAGATTTACCCCATGATACAGCTCACTCAAAGGAGGCGGCCATGAATCTTCGGACAGGACTTGGCTACGACTTGCACCGCCTAGAAGAAGGCCGAACATTGATTTTGGGAGGCGTGGTGATTCCCTTCCACAAGGGAGAAGCCGGCCACTCCGATGGAGATGTATTGCTCCATGCCATTACCGATGCCCTTTTGGGTGCCGCCGCACGGTCAGATATTGGGGAACTGTTTCCACCATCTGATATCCAGTGGAAGGGTGCCGACTCCCGTCAGTTGTTGCAGGCTGCTTGGAGCATTGTTACTGAAGCTGGTTGGAAACTGGTGAATCTTGATTGTGTAGTGGCCATACAAGAGCCCAAAATCCTGCCCCATCGAGAAGCTATTCGAAAAAGCATCGCTGCAATCCTGCAAGTTGATGTGGACCAAGTTTTTATTAAGGCAAAAACAGGAGAAAAGCTCGGGCCAGTAGGCAATAGCGAAGCGGTGGAAGTGTGGGCCACCTGCCTTTTGACAAAATAATTTTTAATCAATTTTTTTTACTAAAAAAGCCCAGGGAAGTAGCCCCACTGTGGAGGCCCTTCTCTGGGCTTTTTCTATGGTTTATTTTTCTGACTTAAAGAAGTCAAGAATCAAGTTAACCTCAGAAACAGACATCTTCAAGGCTGTTGCAATTCTAGGAGCATCCCAACCACGACGAGTCAAGTTCTTCACGTTCTCCTTCTTGGACAAAGAAGTTAAATCGCTACTACCACCCTTACTGTCAGGTGTCTCCTGCTTGAGAATCTCGTGCAAGAGGTTGATGTTATCATCAGCCACCTTGGCAACTTCTTGCAACCGCTCTTCTGTACGGGCAATACCAGTCTGAACATTCAGCATCTGGTCAATTCGCTCTTGAGTCGTATTCAAAATCGAATCGAGAGAGTTCAGCTTGTCCATAGCCTCATTAATGCGGCCATTATTTTCAACCAAGCTATTTACTCCTCGCTGCACAGTCTCAATCTTCACAGGAATCAAATCAACTTCCCGACGGCAATCTTCCAGCTTGGTTTCCAAGTCCTGCAAATGAGTGTAGGCCTTGTCCATGTCTGTCATGGTTCTGTCGATAAGCTCGTTCTTTTGCTCCAATTGCTCATAGCGACTAGCGATAATATCCAAGGAATCATGGAAAGTACGGATCTGCGTATCAAGTTCCTTCATATTATCATCGATTTGCTGCAGATTCTGTATCTTAGAGTCCATGGATGTGGACAATTCCTTCAGTTGGTCAAACTCAACTTCCAGCCGCTGGATATATTCCTTTTCATCAGTGAACCGCTGAACCTTAGATTGCAAATCCTTGTCTAGCTGACCCAACCGAATGAATTCCTGATCCAGATTCTTCAAATCGGCACGGAATACTTCCAGCTTAGTCAATTCACCTTGAAGTGAAGCAAGGTCATCTTCCAACTTATTCTTCAAATCGCTAGTATTTTCGATGAGGGGAATCTGAGATGAAAGATGCTTGATACGCTTGTCCATTTCCTCAAAACGCAAGGTCATGTCGTTTTCACGATTATGGAGCTTCATGATAAGATCATTTTGAGTTGCCTCATTCTTTTCACGAATATCCTGGGCAATGGCCTGCAATTCCTTAATCTGCCGCTCAGTTTCCCGTACCTGATCGCTCAAAATACGTTGATTCTTTTGCTGGGCATCGTTGTACTCTGTATTGAACTCATGTACCAAACTCTTTGCTCGCTGATCAAAGTTGGACAGAGTTTCGTTGGCACTCAAACTCAAATTCATCAGTTTTTCTTCCAAACTCTTCTTTTGGTCACTGATTTTTGAGGACAAGGCATTTACTTCAGACTGAAAGTCAGTACGGAGATTTGCCAAGCTTGATTCCGTAGACTGGGCTACTTCCTTGATGCGAGTGTCAATATCCTGCTTGTGCTGGGTAAACCGCAGGTTAAAGTCATCCAAATTAGACAAGAATTCCTTGTGGGCATTGTCAAACTTTTCTTCAGCGGCAGTCTCCAAAGAAGCAAATTTATTATCAAAGACGCCCTTACTTTCTTCAAACTGTACCAGCATCTTGTCCTTCCAATCCTGGAAGTTTGACAACAAGATATTTACCGTATCACGGCTAATATCATCTGCTTGTTGAGCCTGATTTTGCAGTGATTCCAACCTGTCTGACATATCCTTTCTGGCATTATTCAGCTGATCCAAGGAAGTACTGCTAAAGTTTTCCATATCTTGCTTCAACTGCTCTGCAACAGTACTACGAGCCTCAAGGAGACGACTTTCATACTGCTGGGCAAAAGCATCCAACTGTTGTTCCAGTTGCTGCATCTTTCCGTTGAAGGTAGCTTCCACCTTCTGAGAAGTATTTTCCAGCAAGCCCATGGCATCATTGGACTTTTGCTCCATCTTATGCATGTGGTCTTGCATCTGTTTTTCTTGATTTGACTTCAGTTCATTTTGCTGAAGTTCAACATCAGTTTTATATGCATCCAACTGTTGCTGGAAAGCATCCTTCCAAGAAGCAATATCTTGATCAAGGGTAATTCCCCGTTCCTTCAAGGTTTCTTCAAAAGTATTCTGGAAATCCTTGAGCTTAGAAGAAAGATTATCCCATGCAGAAGATCTCAGCTCATCCATACGAGTTTCCAACTCTTCCAGATGTGTTATCAGTTGCTTGGAGTTATTATTCACAGACAACTCCAACTGAGCCTGGGCTTCTTTCTGCCGATTATTGAAATCACTGAACTGGGTCAAAATCTGACGCTGCACTGAATCCAAAGCTTGATGGAGAGTGCTGTCCATCAACTCAATATCAGCTCCCACTGCATCAAAACGATCAAAGCGATATTGCAACTCCTGATTATAATCTGACAACTGGCTATTGAACATGGAAATAAGATCCAACTTACGCTGCTCGTAGGATTGCACAATATCATCCAAGGAGGTTTTCAGCTGATGATCAAAATCAATCACACGCTTTTCCACGTAAGCAGTAAATTCTGCCAATTGCTGCTGAGTACTGTCCTGCTGTTTTTGCAAGTCTTCAGACTGCTGCTGGGAAGTAGATTGAGTTTCCTGCCACCTTGCAGTCAGGGTACTAATCTCTTGCATAAGATTTGATCTTGTATCTTCCACCGCCTTCACAAGATTATTCAAATTTTCAGTAATTTGATTTGAATTGGCATTGGAAACTTGCTGAGCCGTATTCCAGACCTGCTCCACATGGCTTTCTATCCGCTGCTGCACCTCAGTTGCCTGACCGATAATCTGACGACTCTTGTCAGTACAAATTTGCTGGGCATCATCGCATACCTGGGTAACCTGACTTTCAACCTTGTGCTGCAAGTCATTTACCTGACTGG
>JAZQSR010000078.1:0-24286 GCA_045630225.1 Treponema sp.
ACTACTTCAGGTTCAGCAAAATAAGCAGGTTCAGAAACTACAACTTGAGGCTCTGGAGTAAATACCACAGATTGATTAGCAACTACTTCAGGTTCAGCAAAATAAGCTGGTTCAGAAGCTACAACTTGCTGCTCTGGGGTGAATGCCACAGTTTGATTAGCAGGAACTTCAGGTTCAGCAAAATAAGCTGGTTCAGAAGCTACAACTTGGGGCTCTGGAGTAAAAGCCACAGTTTGGTCAGCAGGAACTTCAGGTTCAGCAAAATAAGCAGGCTCAGGAGCTACAACTTGGGACTCTTGGATTATCTTTGAAGGTGGCTCATATCCTTGCAATGCCTTGTCGATATCAAAATGCTCTGCTGGCACTTGTTCTTCAGCTATAGGATTCTCATATTTTGGAACAAATGCTTCGATTTCTTGTTCTAAGGCATCAAAATCTTCTACAACAAGTTTATTGTCTACAATTTCAGTTAAGTCAACTTCTACAGAATGATGTTCCTGATGGAGGGGAGCTGGAACAGATTCTGTGACTTCTGCATGTTTGTTCTCTTTATCCATCATACCTGTAGGGTAAATTGACTCATTTTTTTTTGGAAAAACAAAATCTTCAGTAGATTCCATATCATCTACTGGAGGAAAATCCATTGCACCTTCTGGCAAATTATGTTCATCAAAATCCTGATTATCTTCCTCTGACAAATCTAGCTCCTCGTCTTTTACTGAATCAGCAGAAGCTTTAGGGGCTACTTTAGGAAAATCAAATTTGCTGTTCTTTAATCGCTTTGCTGTAGCAAGATCGTCAAATCCATTATCTTGCTTCTGTTCAGACAGATACAGATACATCAAAGTAACACCTGCAATAAGAGTTCCTGCTAAAATTACGAGGAAGGAGATTCTGATGTAAGAATAAATGACTGTTGGTTGCAGTGAATAAAGTGCACTGGTAATGATATAATTATTGTTACCAAGTGCAATTTCATTGCTTTTAATTTTTACAAAGGAAGATGATGCTGTTACCGTTGGCTGGCCGGTAGCACCCTGCACAATAAAGGGGGAAGACAATGGATAAGCAAAAATAACATTGTTTTCCTGGGCAATGGTTACTACAGCAATGGTTTTATTGGAGGCAATTCTTGCTCGCAAAACATCTGAAAACTGTTGTGTTCCGGGAGTATAGTACTCAGAAGCTATATCAACATCAGAAGTAAACTGATTCAATGTTGCATCAATAACTCCTGGAGCTTTTTTGTATTCAACAATAAGACCTACGGCAAAAAAAAGAACTGCCAAAGCGAACAAAACAACGAGGCAGATAGAAAGAATCTTGATAGCTTTATTTTCCATAAGGTTCAGTATATCGCACAGTTAGAGAGTATGCAAGTTTCATTATATGAAAAATATCACATTTATCATTGTTTTTTTTAATACACCAACTAAACAGTGGCAAAATAGAAGAAATGACAAAGTCATCTTTTTTTTCCAGTAAGTTCTTGTACCAAGCAACAAAATCATCATAATTTTTTCTGTTAATACTTGGAATTTTTATCGTTAAAATGGAGGAATTTGATTTTTTATTTGTATAATTCTTTGGGAGCGTAATTGTTTTACTGTCAGTAATAATAGGTACTTCGCCATGGTTTTGTATATATTCAAAAAATGATTTTCTATATTCATCTAACACTGGTGTAACAATTTTTTCCCCTTTTTTTATGATTTTTGAGCGATAGAGTAATGCAACATATTTTTGTTCAGTTGGTTCAGTTCGGTATGAGCTGTTGCAGAATTGATCTTCAAAATAGGTGCCACGGCAATAGGTTTTTCCCTGAAGATAGGCAAAGTCCGCCCCGCCAACTTGTATGTAGGAAAAGCCCATTTTATAAGCAATGTCTACTGCTGCAGAGGTGACAGTTCCGCTTCCTGTATCAATTTCTGGTAAGGGACATGAGTTTGCGTGCTGTCCTTCTAGGTAGTTGGTGAATAATAGTGGTAGGGGATTTTTGTTGCGAAAAAATAAGATGGGGCAGCCATTTTTCTTGCATCGAAACACAACATCGGGAGAACAGGATATATCTGCTGCCAAAACCATGGAGCTGGGAATTTTTTGTAGAAAATGCCTTATGGAAGCTGCTTGGCCATCTATGGTTACCGTCATTTCTGGAGTAATGCCCTGACGCAAAAGGGTCGGCAATGCAGTGTCTGTGGCAATCAAATAAATTTTTTCCCGAATCTTTGGATTTTTTAAATCGGGAATAAAGAAGTCAAGACTGGGACCTGCTGCAGCAACAAAGGCTGCATCTTTTTTGATTTCCAACTGAAAATGAGGAGGAGTGTCCGCGAGGGATGTAAGGTTTAAAAAAAAGTTTCTAAACCAAATTTTTCCAAAATGAGCTTGGGTGGAATAATCTGCTGCAATGGAAGCTACAGCCTGTTCCAAGGAAGCTTTAAGAGTGGCTCCTTCTTCTGGAATCTGATCATACCAAGAACGCACTGGCAAAAAAAAGAAATTTCCGTGAAGCAGGGGATTATACATTTGAATAAAGGTTTGGGCTGCCTGCACTGCATTTGTAAGCCAAACAGTATCAAGGGAAAGCAGGTGGCTGAGGTCAAAATTATCTTTTAACCATTGAATCTCATCAAGGCTTTTTTCCACAATCAAAATTCTGCTTTTGGGAAATCGTTTTCGTAAAGCTTGAATGTGGATTCCGTTTCCAAGGCCTGCCACCACAAAAAATCCACCAAATCCGCCTTCAATCTGGATATGTGAACCAAAATTTTCCACTTCTTTTAATGGTGCATAACGGGAAAACATGGTTTTTCCATCGGAAAAAACTGGTATTACGGTTCCATCTCTTGCTTCTTGGGTGGATTTATACAGCATTGAGCTTATTTTCTCCCATGGCTTGTAGGTAGTCAATCATTTCCTTCATGTATTGGGCTGATTTTTCTGTAATTTTTTCTTCCAGCTCAGTTTTTTCAAGGCTCCTGGCCAACAAAGCCTGTTCTGCTGGCAACAAGGTAGAAATCCAATGGTCTGGAAGTTTTTGTACTTGGTATTTTTCCAAGGTTTTAAGTAAGATTTCATATCGCTGATTTTGTGGAGGAATTGTCTGGCAAATAATTTCAGGATGAAGGAGATTTTTGTTTTTTGCCTGTGACTGCAATTTTTTAAGAATGGAGGTAAAATCATCCCAATGAATATCCTTTATGGCTCCTAGTTTATTAGAAAATTGATAGCTAGAATCAGATAGACGATAAAATCTGTCTTTGAATCGGTTGCTTTGGCTTGTAAACCACTGGGCGTATATTTCCAAGGACTGGGAAGGTAATTGTTGGGGATACAATCTTGTTTCCTTTGGTGCAAGCCTATAATCCTTTGTTTCCGCTACTGTTTCAAGGCAATTTGGCTGACAATGCTGAAATCCAATGGTAGAAGCCAAGTCAAGTCCACAGGCAAAAACTGGCCCCGTGGTAATGGACAAGGCAAGTTCTAGGGCTGTTCCACTGACGGTTCCGTTCCGAAAGGCTTGCATTCTAGGAATCTTGCAAATATTCAAGAGTTCTGCTTCTGGCCCATCTGCGTAGGTAAGGGGAATGATATTTTTTTCAAATAAGGCAGCAGGAAGGGCTGCTTCTGCAGGAAGGGCAAGGAGAACAGGACATGTTGAAATATGTTTTTTTGCCCAATATCCCCCATCAGTAGAAATACAAAGATCTGGCTCTATTCCTGCCGCAAGCAAGGGAGATAAGGCCGATGATGATGCAATGACAAAAAATGCTTCCTTGTATTTTTTTATAAAGTAAAGAGATGATTTAAGGGAGGGACCAGAAGCAACTAAGAGAACTGGAGCTGACCCACTTTTTATTGTACTGGTATTTTGTAATCGATTGCAAAAGGAAAGAGTATTTTTTAGCCATCGCTTGCCAAAATAAGCACGTGTTCCCAAAATATCTCTGCTTGTTTGCACTAAGGTTCTAATTTGTTGCCAACAATGATTGTATTCTTGCGGAAAAACCTGCTGGGAAGGTTGCCAGGAAAAAAAGGCTGTGGCCAAAATCATATCTTCACCATAGCTTTGTAGCAATTGCATCAGTTCTTGGTGATATAAAACCTTATCCCACAAGTGATTATATGCATCAAAATCATGACTGAACCGTATGGCCACCAAAATGGCATGGGGATAGCTTTGTCGTAAAAAAGTGGCACAATAGGAAAGTGCAGGCTCCGTTACTACAATAATACTTGGAGTAAAACTTATATCAAGGCTTGATACAAATCGCTGGGCTTCCTTGATAGGATCATAGGCTGAATGGAGACGAATTCCGTTGATGGTACAGGTTTGTTGACCTGTCTTTGCTACACTCAATTCAATACTACTCATCCCAATGCTCCGGGATGTTATGAATTGATTGATTCAACAAGAATCTTTGAGGTAGAATCACCAAACAGAGGAATAAAGTATTTTTGTAGCTGAAATTGCAATAAATCTGCGTCAATATTACCTGCTTGAGAAAAAAACAAGGTGATATCAAATTCATTACCAGGAAAGGCTACATCGCTGTGAGAAAGAATGTGGTGGATTCTATTATGAGTTTCAGATAAAACTACTGGAAACAATAAATCCAAGGCTTCCGTATCAACATGGAGCAAGTCTACAATTTCTGCAACAGCATCTTTAATTGACAAAGAAAAACACTTTCCACCCTGCAATAAGGGTGCAGTGGAAAAAATCGGTGTAGAAAAAGCTGTTACTTGGTTTGATATATCTGCTGCAATATAATCTGCTAATTCAGGAATATTTGCATCAATGAGCTCTTGATTGATTGTGTCATCAAGAACAATCATGATTGCTTGAATCGGTACATCTGCAAGCAAAACGAAGGATTTTATATGTAAATTTGTGAGATTTTTGATAGATTCAGTTGAAAAAAGCTGGTAGAAGGGCTCTAAGTCATTGCCCGAAAATGTATGCCACTGCTGATTGAGTGGGATAGTTCCGTTCCAAAAATCAACGGAAGAAATGGATTTGAAGATAGAAGCAATATCAAATCCATGTTCATACCGCATAAAAAAACGTCTGCCAAATGGCACAAGGACTGCACTTTGTTTTAATGCAGCCCTTTCTGAGAAACTGTGGTAATCCGCAATTTTCTTCTTCGTTATGGAGTCAACCATACTGCCAGAGTTTTTTAAAAGCAAATCCCTGGCACGTATGGCTTCCATGTGGCTTAATAAACCCATTATAATCCAAGTTCTGTAAAGAGTTTCTTGTACAACTCAAAGTGCTCAGAACGAGCAAACTCTGCGATTTTATCTTCTGGAAGATTGTCCAACAACTGATCCATGTAGGAGAGAACAGACTTAATATCCTGTTTCAAGTCATCAGGAATATTGGTGGCCTTTGGTTCTTCTGCAACAGTTTCCTCTGGAATTGATTCTGTTTCAACTACTGCAGTTTCTTCAAGTTGATCTGTTACAGGAATTTCTTCCAATTCTTCCAGTAGCTCTTCTTCAGCCACGGAAATAGTATCTACAGGTTCTTCGATGATGAGAGGATCGTTTGCAAAAGCACTTTCTACTTCAGCCTCTTCAGCAACAAAGCCCATAGTTTCCTCTACAACAGGTACTTCCCACTGGTTTGATTCAAAGACAGACTCTACAGGTTCTTGATCAGCATCTTCTGTAACAGGTTCAGTTTCCTCTGTAACTTCTTCAACTACAGGTTCAGTTTCCTCTGCAATTTCTTCAACTACAGGTTCGATTTCTTCTGTAACTTCTTCAACTACAGGTGCTTCCCACTGGCTTGATTCAAAAACAGATTCTACAGGTTCATCTGTCTCTTCTACAACAGGCTCTACAAACTCTTCAACTACAGGTTCAGTGATTTCTTCTTCAAAAATCTCTGAATCAGAGTCCAGTGCAGGCTCCACAAACTCTTCTGTAATTTCTTCAGCAGAACTGTTAGCTTCATCTTCATTTGAGTATTCTTCTAACTGCTCTTTTGTTACATCAAAGCTCTCTTCAAGGGAATCTGTTTCTGTAGAATCATCTTCTTCAAAAATTTCTCCTGTTCCCTGATCTTCTTCTTCCAGCTCTATTTCTTCAAAAATCTGTTCCTGCTGTGCCACAATTCCTGTGGGAACATCAATTTCACTGGAGATTTCTTCATCATCCTGGAAGTAATCATCTTCGATTACAGGCTCTTCGAGAGTCTCTGCATCAAAATCCATGGAAGGTAATCCATTATCAGAATCTTCATCAGTAAGCTGTGTTTCTGCATCAACAGATTCTTCTGTAAAATCAGCTGTGTTAAAGATATTGGATAATTCATCTCCTGACAAAGCGATAGTATCGTCGCCTGTATCATCAGCAAAAAAACCACCAGAACTTTCCTGCTGGACTTCTTGTTGGAGAGGAGAATCTTCTGTAGTGGGCACCTTACCACACTTAAAGGCTTCGAATTCATTTCTGAGACTTGTAATCTCGTTTCGAAGCAGGGCTATTTCACCAGCAATATTACGAATGAGTTCATCTGTTGGTGATACGGCTGGTTGTTCCATTTCATTCTGGTTAAATTCCATTGCTTCCTCCGTCATTTCCGTAGTACAATCCTGTGTTTCTTCTTGTACCTGTTGATTATTGGAAGTTTCACAAGAAGATTCTAACTGTTCAGGCTGAATTTCTTCTGTTTTTTCTCCAATATCTTCTATTTCGGCCATAATTTTGTCTACATCGAAATCATCAGAATTATAACTCTTACCAGTATAATCTGTAATTTGCAATCTAGCAATACTTGACTCTTCATTTTTACTATTTTTTTCTTCCCTTTCCGGAGTATCTAAAATAATATTTTCGTTTTCATCTTCTTCAGAAGCAATTTCTGACATGGTGGTTCGAGATGAATCCTCGTCGTCTACACTAACGGTAAGATCATAATCCTTAGGCCCTTCATCTTTTTTCTCATTTTTTACTGGCTGAGAGAATTCATTGAGTAGATCATCAAATTCATTTACTTCATCAAACTCAAATTCTTGTTTTTCAAGATTTGTAGTTGTTGGCTTAGAACTTGCTTCTTCTAATGGAACTGACTCGTCTAAAATGTTTTCAAACATTTGGTCAAAATCGTCTATTTCCTCAGTAGCGAAGGTATCATCAATTTGAGTTGTAGGGTCAGGAGTTGTGACAATTGAAAAATCATCATCAAAGGTTAATTCCATTTCCATTGGAGTTTCATCTAAGATGTCATTTTTTTCCTGGTGAGGAGTGTCAATAAAGGTATCAAGGGAAATTTCTCCCGAGTCCTCAAGGAAGTCATCCAAAGACACCTCATTGGAGTCGTTGAGAAAATCATCAATGCTGATTTCTTCATCTGCAACATTTGGAGTACTTTCTACAGAATCATTTTCTTCACTTGAAACTTTTTCTGTTTCAGTAAAACTCTCTGTTGTAGGAACGGTTTCTTCCATTTTCTCTAATTCTTTGGTGATATTGTTTGTAAAATCATCCAAAAAATCTACATCGATAATTCCTGTTTCTTCCCGTGCCAAGGATTCCCATTCATCAATTGGAGAATTCTCAAGTTCTGATTCTTGCAGAATCTCCTCTTGTTGAGTGCTTTCCTGCTGAGGTTCATCTATTACTTCTTCTATATTACGTGGTGGTTTTTTGACCCACACACCATATTTATCTAAATCTGTTTCTTTGGTGGTACAATCAATCATCTCTTTTTGATCAAAGTTAAATGCCATATTGTCTCCGCTTATAAATACAAAATCTCGATTCCATTATCGGTATTTTTTTTCAAAGAAATATCTTTTTATTAAAAAAAGAATCATGTGGGCAAAAATGCATGTTGTGCCGATTATTTTAAACATGTTGAAAACTAAGATATTGGTTTCTATCAGTGTAGGAACTTTGGTGTACGTTTTGATTTCCTTGTTGGGTGGCCAAAGTGGTTTTTGGGCCATGAAACAATTGAAAGAACAAAGACAAAATATCAGTCTGAACAAGGCTGAAATAGAAAGAATAAACGAAGAACTCACCTTGGAATACACTGCCTTGAGAAATGATATGGAAGTTATTGCAGCCTATGCCCGCCGTCTTGGGTTCGTAGGTGAGGGGGAGCTCTTGGTAAAAATTTCTGGCTTACCTACTTACTATACAACTATGTACAATGCTGGTACTGTTATGCGTCAAGTTGAGATAAAGTTTATTCCAGAATGGATTGCAAAACTTATTGGTTGTATCGTGGGACTGCTGATGATAATTCTTCTGTTCTTGAAAGATTTATCAAAAAGTGTTGTAAATTTATCTCGTGTTCGGCCTTCTTATGAAGCTGGTTTAAGAGTTGCTAGTTATGATTCTTCATCAACTACAACCTATTTATGAAAAAAAAAGATTTTGTTGTAGCTACTACGATTATTGCTCGCAGTGAAGCTGATTCAGAAAAACGAGTAGCCGATTGCATTGTTAGTGGTGGGGTGTGTATTATTCCCACTGACACTGTCTATGGTTTTTCTGGAATCATTCCCCAAAGTCAAGTTCGAATTCAAGCGATAAAGGGACGGAACGAAGGAAAACCCTTTATTCAATTGATTGCTGAACCAAAAGATCTCTATAATTATACCGATGTTGATATTCCTACCCAATTATTTTCTCTATGGCCGGGAGCAGTTACAGTAATTGTCCCTGTAAAAGAGTCTGTGGGAAAGGGGACTATTGCTTTTCGTTGTCCGGGAGATAGTTGGCTACGAAAGGTTATTGCATTGGTGGGTGCTCCCATTTATTCCACCAGTGTAAACCGTAGTGGTGAACCTGTCCTTGGAAGTTTAGACTCCATTTGTGAAGAATTTTTTGGTGAGGTGGAACTGATTGTTGGTTTTGATGAAGGTCTTGTTCCTCATGCTCAACCTTCCACCTTGGTGGAATTATTACCTAATGGAAAATGTAAAATTCTACGACAAGGGGATGTTGTTCTTCCTCAAGAATTGTTAGTATAGCTTTTACTGCCGAGTCCAAGTAACTTGGCTTGTACCCATTTCTGCACCTACTGCTGAACCTGCTACCATAATGGCTTGAAGACTCTCCTTTGTACCAGTAAGGGTGCTGTTGTTGGCCAGTGTCATGGTCCAGGTAATAGGCTGGGCATTCATGGCGGCCACTAAGGCAACTTCACGAGGGAGCTCTGGGAAGAAGGAGGCATTTGGTTTTGCTGCTTGTGTGCAAACGATGGTGGACCCTTTTATTTCTACAGTTATGTTCATGGAAGCCCCGTTGTTAAAAATTACAAAGCCACGGCCACCACGCAAAAGAACAATCTTATTTACAGATGATTCACCACTCCAAGTACCAGAAAGGTTGTCAAAGGTGGGTGTTCCAACTGCACCCTGAGGAACTGACTTACTGGAAGTTACTCCAAAGGAGGAATTAGAAATATTAGAAAATAATTGACTGATGGAAGATTTTGCATCAGAGAGAATCTTAAAGTATGAGTCGTAGTTACTTGTTACTTGAGATTTTTTATTCAGATGGGGTTGTTCCAGTGTGAGGGTACAAATCCATGTGTTGTCTTGTTCATGAAGTTCCCCGTAAAAAATCATAGTATCTTGATTTTTATTGTCAGTATTGCCACTGTAGCTAACGGGACGTTTATCTACCACACGATATTCGGGGAGGGACAGAAGCTGGGTATAGAACAAGTCTTCTGTCATCTTGATTTTGCTGGAATCGCTGTGGGTGGAGGTGAGACTGTAAAATTCTACATCAATGGCTACAACATGGCTACACATCATAAAGATGGTGAGAAAATATACTGCAAGCCGTGTAGAATATTTTTTCATTATTATCCCTGTAATCCCTTGCGGAACTCCCGCTGCATATCTCGCTTAATATCTCGGTCACGGATATCAGCGCGCTTATCAAATTGTTTCTTTCCTCTACACACTCCTAGATTAACCTTTATTCTTCCGTTTTTCAAGTAAAAATCTAGGGGAATGAGGGTACATCCTTTTTCTTCTACCTTGCGAACAAGGCGTTTGATTTCATCACGGTGGAGAAGAAGTTTTTTTGGACGGTCTGGATCGTGATTAAATATAGAAGAAAAACTATATTCTGCCACGTGAAGTCCTCGAACCCAAACCTCTCCATTCCTAATTTCGGCAAAAGCGTCGGGAAATGATATATTCCCAGCTCTAAAAGACTTTACTTCAGTTCCTTCCAAAACGATTCCGCATTCAATGGAATCTTCTATGGTGTAGTTAAATCGAGCTTTTTTATTCTGTGCAAGTAATTTTCTGCCTTCTGCCATAGTCCTAGTATATGCTATCCTTTCACTTGACTCAAGACCCTAACAGGAAGTAGGGACATCCATAAGATGATGCCAAAGAATACCCTGTCCAGCTGCAATATCTTGGGAAAGCCTTGCTCCAATGATTTGAGAAAAATACTTTGGATCAAGTCCGGGCTCCAAGATTTTTTCTGTACGCAATATTGCAATGGAGTCTGGGGTAATACAGTCACCTTGCTTCATATCATGTATAACGTGGATAGAGCGATTGGTACGGCCGTAGTTGGCTCTCTCTGCTGGTGCTAGCTTTTTGATGCCTGTTCCTAGTACTGCTTGCACCCGTTCCTTTCCGTATTCTGCTTCCAGTTCTTCCAATATAATAGATGCCCCGCACTGACAGCCGTAGTTTTTGATGGGAGCCTCCCACTGACGTAGCCTTTGCACCATGGAAGCAAATTGTGCTGGCTCTAGGGCAACAGGATCGTCTAAGCCATCGGTGGTACGAGAAAGGGTAATGTGCTTTTCTATGAACCGTGCCCCGCAGGCGGTGGCCAGCACTGGAACCAGGTGGGGGTCAAGGCTATGATCACTGACACCAACTTCCACCCCAAAGATTCCTGCCAGATGTTGTAAAACCTGTAGGTTGTATTCTTCTTCCGGTGCTGGATAGGATGTAATGCAGTGAAGTAAGGTAACTCCTTGTAGATTGCCTTCTCCATAGTCTGAAAGAATTTCCAGTGCTTGTTCAATATCTGCTAGAGTGGAGACTCCAGAAGAAATAATGACAGGTACTGGGACTTGGCCTTGTGTACGCTGTTCTTGGCGGATTTGTGCCAGTCGCTGCAACAAGGGCTGGTGATTCAATTCAGGAGAAGCAATTTTGATGGCATCGGGATTGAGAGCTACCAATTCCTCTAAGCTTTTAAGACCAAAGGGAGAACAAATAAATTGGCAGCCCTTGCTTCTTGCATATTCTTGTACCTGTTGAAAAAACGAGGCTGGTACTTCCAGTTGTTGGAATCTTTCGTAGAGGGGGATTGCTCCTCCTGGCAACTGTACCAATCCAGTGTTGGGATGGAGGATTTCATGGGCATAAACCCACTGGAACTTGACGGAGTCAGCTCCTGCTTCTGTAGCAGCATCTATCAATTGATAAGCTTTTTCCAGTGAACCGCCGTGGGAAGTGCCAATTTCTGCTGAAACATGAACTAAATTCCTCATGGTATACCTCCATCAACTTCTCAAATTACATTTGTTCAAAAAAATAACTGCACATTGTTTTAATACGGTTCATAAATGATGTTTCCACTCTGTCACGAAGGAAGAAAATGCTAGGAGCCTTAACTCCTCCAATACCGTACAAAACCCATGAATCTCCTGAACGGAACACTGTGACGATGGACTTCATGCACTTGTCTTTTACTACGGTGATTCCATCATGATATTTCAAATTGTTTAAGTTGGTGTTCTCGTAATAGAGGGATTCAGCATCAGTTACTAAGGAAATATCGGTGTCAATTCCACCAAAGGGTGACATTTCCATTATGGCATTGAGTTTTGCAGTGTTACCATCATCCTCAAAATCCTTGATGTCCACAGAAGAGTACAAATCATAATATGTATCATGACGTTCAGAATAGTAGGGAATTCCTACATAATCTTCCACATTCAAAATAATGGGGCGTAATTTTTCCAACAAATCTTCATTGCCAACGTAGGGAACCATTCGAATTACTTCTGCCAAATAGGAAGGATTTAAGTCTTTGATGGTATCAATGGTTTTACTCAAAGCAGAATTCACTCCATTGATACTGATATTCTTTGCTTTTCCAATATTTCTGATAATTAACTCGCCATTGGCAAGGCGTTGCTGTTCGTCACCAGTGAGTTTATTGTTAAAAACTTGGGCAGAAAGTGTACATATAGTAAAAAGAAATAAAATTGATATCACTGTGTTTTTTTTCATGGTAAACCTCCATAATTATGATTCATATCGTGACATAATGAAAATACACAAAGGCTCTCTGAGTTACAAATAAAATATATTCTCAAAAATCACTGAAGCTATTTTGCTACAATTTCGTAATTTGGCAAGTATAAACGAAGAAAGGTTCCATGTAAATAAAAACATTGCAAAATTTTAAAAACCTATGATATAATTTTTTAACAGGATTTAATTTTATTGAAATCTGTAATGAATTTTACTAAGGATTTTTTATGGCAATAGCACCCCATATCAAGGAACTGATGAATAGTAAGGATGCTTCCGTTATCCGCAAGATGTTTGAGGAAGGAGCCTTGCTCAAAAAGGAATTTGGGGAAGATCAGGTATATGATTTTAGCATTGGAAACCCAGATTTAGAGCCTCCTGAGGGGGTGGTGCAGGAGATTGCATCTATGGCTCAGAATCAGCAGAAAGGGTGCCATGGTTACATGCCTAATGCAGGTTACATGGAAACTCGTATTGCCATGGGGAAGAAGATTTCCCAAGAGCAAGGGGTATCCGTTGGTGGTGAGCAGGTAGTTATGGCCTGTGGAGCAGCTGGTGCGTTAAATTGCTTGTTCAAGGCCATCCTTTCTCTTGGTGATCAGGTGCTAGTTCCCGCTCCCTTCTTTGCTGAATATCGCCATTACGTGGGGAATTATCAGGGGGAATTGGTGACTGTACCTTGCCACAAGGATTTTTCCCTTGACCTGCAGGCCATTGAAAATGCCTTGTCTCCAAAAACTGCTGCAATCCTCATCAACTCTCCAAACAATCCCTCTGGAAAGATTTATTCTGCCCAGGAAATTGCAGGATTGGCTCAGGTGCTCCAAAACCATGGGGAAAAAACAGGCAGATATCCCTATCTCATTTGTGATGAGCCCTATCGTGACATTGTATATGACAACAAGCAGGTGGCTCCCGTATTTCCCCTGTATGACAATGCTGTGGTGGTGTCCTCCTTTGCAAAGAATTTGAGTCTTCCTGGGGAGCGAATCGGTTATATCGCGGTGAATCCCTCCTGCAATTCTGTAAATGAATTGGTGGCAGCTTGTATCTTTACCACACGGATCTTGGGCTTTGTAAACGCCCCTGCATTTTTCCAGCGGGTGGTGGCCCAAAGTTGGAATGTCACGGTGGATTACAGTTCCTATGAGACACGTCGGAACCAGCTGATGGCAGTGCTGGATGAAGCGGGAATCACTTATTTTAGGCCAGAAGGAGCCTTTTATTTGTTTTGCCAAGTTCCTTCCCGAAATGGAGGTGAAGAGGACGACAAGGAATTCTGTGATTTCTTGAAGAAATATCGAGTTCTTTGTGCTCCTGGATCTGGATTTGGTTTAAAAGGATGGTTCAGAATGGCATATTGTACTTCTGAAGCTACTATTTGTAATTGTAAAGATTCGTTACGGCAGGCAGTGCTTGACTGGAAAAAATAATTTTAAGGGAGAATCGCATGAAGATTTTGATGGTAACAGCTGAAGCTGTCCCCTTTGCAAAGACTGGCGGTTTGGCAGATGCAGTGTCTGCTTTGGCCATTGTATTGAACAAGCTGGGACATGATGTTCGGATTGTAATGCCACGGTACTACAAGATTGACCGTTCAACCTTGGAACCCTTGGAAGGACCTATGGGTGTTCCCGCTGGTTACATTGAGGCCTGGACAGAGGTATATCAGGGAACAATGCCTAGTACAAAGGATTTGCCCGTATATTTCATTGACCATGAGCAGAGCTTTGGTCGTGATGGTGTCTACGGAACCTCAGCTGATCCTGATTTTCACGACAATCCCTATCGTTTCTCTGTGTTGTGCCATGGTGCCTTCCAGCTTTGTCGTAAGATTGACTGGTATCCAGACATTATCCACGCCCACGACTGGTCTGCAGCCCTAGCTCCCGTGCTGTTGCGGTTTATTCAGCGACATAATGGCTTCCAAAAGACTGCAAGTGTATTTACCATCCACAACTTGGGGTATCAGGGTGTGTATGGAAAATACAATTATCCCGCCACTGGTTTAGATTGGAACTTCTTCTACGCAGCTGGTTTTGAGGACTGGGATAGAATCAACTTCCTAAAGGCAGGACTTACTTCTGCAGACATGCTTACTACCGTGTCTCCCACCTATGCTCAGGAAATTCAAACTCCTTCATCTGGATTCCGTATGGATGCCCTGTTGCGTCACCGTAGCCATGATTTGGTGGGTATTTTGAATGGAGTGGACACCGATGTCTGGAACCCTTCCAAGGATACCTTTATTGCAGAAAACTATAGCGTGAAAAACCTTGAGGGTAAGGCTAAGGACAAGGCTGCCTTGCAAAAGCGTATGGGGCTACCTGTTGATCCAGATGTACCCTTGTTTGGAATCATTACCCGTCTTGCTGACCAAAAGGGTGTGGCAGAGCTTTTTGCTCCCACCTACGGCAGCATGTACAAGATTTGTACTGAGATGAAGGTGCAGGTAGTTGTTTTGGGTGCTGGAGAGCGTTGGTGTGAGGATGAGCTTAGGGCCTTGGAGTCCAAACTGCCGAACTTTAAGGCATATATTGGCTATGATGAGTCTTTGAGTCATCAGATTGAAGCAGGAAGTGACTTCTTCATTATGCCTTCCCGTTACGAGCCCTGTGGTTTGAACCAGATGTATTCTCTGCTCTACGGTACCTTGCCCATTGTGCGGCGAACTGGAGGTTTGGCAGATACTGTACAAAACTACAATCAGGAAACTGGTGAGGGAACGGGATTTATGTTCGATGAGTTGACACCACAAAGTGTTTTTGATACGGTAGGTTGGGCTGTGTATGCATGGTACAATAAAAAGGATCATATTCTGGCGATGCAAAAACGAGCTATGACTCAGGATTTCAGCTGGGAGGCATCTGCTGAAGGCTACCTTGAAGTTTACAAGAAGGCTTTGAGTAAACTGTAAAACATGTGGGAGGCTGGGCTTGCTCAGCCTCTTGATTATTTATGGTAGTAAAGACTATGTGATACTGTAAAGTGGATTAATTTCAAATTCAATAAAGGAGTTTAAATGCTGGGTTATATTTTGAACCTCTTCAAGTCTCTTAATAGCAACTCTCATCCAGGAGAGATTGCCCACGGGGTGGCTTTGGGAGTGATTATGGGAATGGTGCCAAAGGATAATGCCCTGTGGTACATTTTGTTTGTCTTATTTTTCTTTATCAGAATCAATAAGGCTGTGTATCTTCTGGTAACACTAGGAGTTTCGCTTTGTATTGCACCCTTAGATACGATGCTTGATTCTATTGGTTATCAGGTTCTGATGTTTGAGCCTGCAATTCCAGTGTATCGAACACTGCTGGATATTCCCTTTGTGGCCTTTACAAAGTTCAACAATACTGTGGTTATGGGGAGTTTAGTTGCCGGTCTTATTTTATATATCCCTGTATATATTCTTTCCCGACTGATGGTAAAGTTATGGCGAGTAGTTATTGCACCTAAAATTACTGCTTCTAAATTATGGGTGGGAATGAAAAAACTACCTCTTGTTGAAAAAATCATTTCAAAATCACAGCAAATTTCAGGAGTGATAAAACGATGAGTATAGAAAAAGACGAAAATCAGTTGAATGATACCCCAGGTTTGCAAGAATCAACTGGAACTGTCCCAGTGGTGCAAGATGCTTTGCAGGATGCGTCAGTTGAAGTTTCTGGGATGAAACTTTCTGATACTACAAAGGAACTGCAAGGAAAGAAGGGGAAGAAAAAAAAGCCCCCGAAAACCTTTCCAAAGAAAAAATTACCAAAAATACTGAGGAAAAAATATTCCCAGAAAAAATTTGAAAGAAAAATTCTAAAGCGGATTTATATTCCACGGGATCAAGAATTTATTCAATCCTATTTTATGCCAGTGTCTGGTTCTAAGAAACCATGCGTGGCAATTCCTGATGATAGAATCTTCACCAAACAAGAACTTGTTCGACTTAAAACCTTATCCAAGGAAATTCGAAAACAAAAGGCAAGGATAAAATTTATTCCCTTGATTGCTGTTGTGGGTGTTTTGGTGTTGATGGTGTCTGCAGTGCTTATTTTTAAGGATCCGCTCATAAAGAAGGGCTTGCAGTCAGTGATGCAATCAATCTTTGGTGCAAAGGTGGATATTGCCTATCTGCATCTGGGAATTCTTGATTCCAACTTTACCATCAAAGGGCTTGAAGTTACCAATCGTAACGACACCATGAAGAATCTCTTTGAGATTGGTGGTCTTACCGTTGATTTTGACCTGCTGGAATTGTTAAAAAAGCGGTTTGTGTCAGATGAAATGAGTGTAACTGATGTTCGGGTGAATACTGATCGTGAAACTGATGGTGCCTTGCCACCAGATTACGCCCAGACTTCACGTTTGGAGCAGGTAAAGTCAAAGGTGACAGAATTCACCTTGGCAAAAACAGAAGTGCTTAAAAATAGTGTTTCAGAAATTTTTGCTCAATATGACCCAGAAACCCTCATCAATAATTTTTATGCCCAGCTTTCCACTCCGGAATTGGTAAAGGAAATTGAGGCTCAGATGAATGTGTTGATTGCCAACTGGAAAACAGCACCAGATGAATTGACAGCTTCTGTAAATAAACTTATTGCGGAGGGGCAGGCTGTAGCTAATTTTAACTGGAATAGCATTCAATCTGACCCCACTCAAATTAGAAATGCTCTAGCTACTATTAAATCTGCAACAGATAGTGCTAGTAGTTTGTACAATGAGACAGAACAAACTATGAATATGTTGCAGCGTGATGTAAAGCAGGTGCAAACCCTGTCCACCAATGCCCAAAAATCCGTTACCGCAGACTTAAATCTTATCAGCAAGGAAGTGAACAAGATTACTTCTTTTTCAATCAAAGAAGATGGAATGAATATTCTTTCCTCCAGCTTTGAGAAGATTCTTGCAGATTTGTTTGGAAAATATTATCCAATGTTCCAGGAAGCCATGGTGTATGTGCAGGATCTTTCTGCCAAGTCAGCTGCAAAGAAGGCTGCCGCACCAGAGAAGGTTAAAGAGGTAAAAGAGGAAAAACCTGCAATCCAGCGGTACGAAGGACGGACAATCGAGTACAGAAAGGACAACATTCCTTCCTTCCTAGTGAAGAGGATGCATGGTTCTGGTGCCGATGGAAGCTTTTCCTTGTCTTTGGATGTAAACGACATCAGTAGTGATATGACAAAATGGGGAAAACCTGCATCAATTTCTGGTGTGGTAGGACATGGCCAGATGACTGACAGCTTCTCTGGTGCCCTTGACTTGCGAGACAATCGTCCCGGCGATTTGGTGGAATTGAATTACATTGGTGCTGGTTACGCAGTTGATATGACAGTACCAGAAGAGGAAGCGATTCCTGGAGTTCCCACAGGTAAGGGAATTGGTTCATTCAATGCCCGTATTACTGCCAATGAGACAGGAAAATTTTCTGTTGGTGGTTCCATGACTTTGGATCCCGTGTCTTTTTCCACCACAGCCTTTGAACCAGCCTTTGCCTATGATTTATATAGCAGAGCCTTGGCCATGTTCACCTCTGTTAAAGCAGGAATCACTTTGGCATATTCCAATGCCAGTGGTCTTGCCTTGGCAGTAGATAGCGACATTGACCGTAGATTCATGCAGATTTTGACTCAATTGTTCAATGAAGAATTGGCCAAGGTAAAAGAGCAGGTTACTGCAAAGGCCCAAACTTTGTTGGATGAAAATACTGCAAAGGTAAAGGAAAAGTTTGGAGACTTTGAGGACATCAAGGCTCGTATGGATGAGCAAAAGGCTCGTTTGGAAGCCTATAAGGCTGAACTGGAAAAGAAGAGAAAAGAAGGCGAGGAGCGTCTGAATGCTGTTTTGAATGCGGCAAAGGACAAGGCTACCCAAGCTGCCCAGGATGCAGTAAAAAGTGCCACTGACTCAGCAAAGGATGCAGCTACCAATGCTTTGAAGGGATTGTTCGGAAGATAGTCGTATCTAAGGAGTGCAGGTTCAGTTGTGAAGGTTGATTCACTGCTGAGCCTGCATTTTTTTTAAAAATCCATGTACATAGCTGCTAAAAAAGTATATAGTAAGAAATAGTATGAAATTCACGGAATTACAGTTACATGAATCTCTGCTGAAGGGAATTGATTCAGCAGGATATGTGGAATGCACCCCAGTTCAGGAGCAGGTGCTACAGGCAGCCTTGGATGGTGCCGATTTATACGTCCAGTCACAGACAGGAACTGGAAAAACTGCCGCATTTTTAATTTCAATCATTCAGCAAATGTTGGCCCGTGGTGAGGTTGCGGGAAAAAAGGCCCTTGTTATGGTGCCTACACGGGAGCTTGCGGTACAGGTGGAAGAAGAGGCCAGAACATTGATTTCTGGAACCAATCTCAAAACAGGAAGTTTTTATGGTGGTGTTGGCTACAATAAGCAGACCGCCATGTTAAAGGAAAATATTGATATTATCATTGGTACTCCAGGTCGTGTCATCGACTTGCAGGAGTCTGGTACCATGGATTTGAGCCAGGTGGCATTCCTAGTAGTAGACGAGGCTGACCGAATGTTTGATATGGGATTTTATCCTGACCTTCGTAAGCTCATCAAGGTGCTTCCCAAGACGGAGGATCGGCAAACCATGCTTTTCAGTGCCACCCTCAATACCTATGTAAAGAATCTAGCTTGGGAATACACCGAAGATCCCGTGGAAATCACCATTGAGTCAAAGCAAATCACTGTGGAAGAAATTGACCAACAATTGCTCCACGTTTCCAGCGATGCTAAGATGAAGCTCTTGTTGGGTATCCTTCAGTCAGAAAAGCCAGAAAGTGTTATCATATTCTGCAACACCAAGCGAAGTTGTGAGGTGGTGGCAAAGCGATTGCAGCTTAATGGCTTAGAAAGCGAATTCATCATCGGGGATTTACCCCAGTCAAAGCGGCTTCAAGTTCTTGACTCCTTCAAAAGTGGCTCCCTCAAGTGTTTGGTGGCCACCGACGTAGCTGCTCGTGGAATCGACGTGGACGATTTGGCCATGGTGGTAAACTATGACCTACCCAATGAGTCAGAAAATTATGTTCATCGCATTGGACGTACCGCCAGAGCTGGTAAGTCTGGTAAGGCCTATACCTTCTGCAGCGAGCAGGATGTGTACAATCTTGTTCCCATCGAGCGGTATCTAGGACATTCCATCCCTTCTGCCGTTGCCTTTGACGACATGATGGCAGAAGACAAGAGTGCCGACGTATATATCCGCACTGGTGATTACGGAGAGGATGGAGAAGACGGTCGCCGTGGCCGAGGTGGTCGTGGCACTGGAGATCGACGTGGAAAAGATGGTGGCAACAGGGGGCGAAATGGTTCCCAGCGGAATGGAAAATCACCTTCAGGCGAGGATGGTCACAGTCGGAAATCTAGTTCCCACAGCAAGGGTGATTATCAAAAGGATAAAAAATACAGCAAGGATGGTGATTTTTCTGGCAAGCGGGACAATTACCAGAAAAAGAAGCGGTACGACAAGGCTTCTGCCACTTCAGAAAAGAATTTTTCTCGTCAGGAAAGAAGCCAGTTGAAGAGCGAGGATCTTTCTGGATTGTCCTTTGACCAGCGAATGAAGGTCTACAAGGAAAAATACGGAAATAATTCCCCATCTGGTGGAAATAAGGGAAAGCCCAGCGGACAAAAGCAAGGAGTTAAGCAGAATTCTAGCCAGCAGCAGTCAAAGCAGGCAGTAGCTTCATCCCAGGGAACAAAGGTTGCTACTTCGGTACAAGCAAGCCAAGAGCAACCAGCTTCTCAGAAGAAGGGATTCCTAGCCCGTTTGAAGGAAATTTTCGGTGGTGGAACAAAATCCTCCAAGTCTGATAACAAGTAATTTTATAAGGAATAACAAGATATGGTAACAGTAAGCGATGTAAGTCTCAAGTTTGGAGACAGACCACTTTTTAAGGATGTAAATCTCAAATTCACTCCCGGTAACTGCTATGGCATTATCGGTGCCAACGGAGCGGGAAAATCTACCTTTTTGAAGGTGCTTTCCGGGGAGCTGGAGCATGACTCTGGCCAGATTATCATTACCCCCGGTGAGCGAATGGCAGTTTTGAAGCAGGATCACTTTGCCTATGACGAGTTCTCTGTAAAAGATACTGTCATGATGGGCCACCCCAAGCTCTATCAGTGCCACAAGGACAGGGAGGCCATCTATGCCAAGGAAGACTTTACCGAGGAAGATGGTATTCGTGCCAGTGAGCTAGAAGGTGAGTATAGCGAGTTGGGAGGCTGGGAAGCAGAAAACCAGATTGAGCAGATGCTTTCTGGTCTTGGCTTGGAAGAAGAATATCACGACCGCATGATGAATGAGTTGGACGAAAGCCGCAAGGTTCGCGTATTGCTGGCTCAGGCAATTTTCGGCGAGCCTGATATTCTCTTGTTGGACGAGCCCACCAACGGTCTTGACTTGGAATCCATCAGCTGGCTGGAGGATTTCCTTATGGACTTCCCCAACACTGTTATCGTTGTAAGCCACGACCGTCACTTTTTGAACTCAGTCTGTACCTACATCTGCGACATTGACTACGGAAAAATCTCTCTCTTTAGCGGAAACTACGACTTCTGGTACCAGATGAGCCAGATTATGCAGCGTCAGGCAAAGGATCAGGCCAAGAAACGTGAAGAAAAAATGAAGGACTTAAAGGAATTCATCCTTCGCTTTGCCTCCAATGCTGCCAAAAGCCGTCAGGCCACCAGTCGCAAGAAGATTTATGACAAGTTGGCTTTGGAGGAATTGCCCGTTACTAGCCGCAAGTTCCCCTACGTCAACTTTAAGCCAGATCGTGACATTGGTAATAATGTGCTTCGAGTAGAAAAATTGAATTACACCTCTGAGGGAATCCAGTTGCTGAAGGATTTTTCTCTCACTGTAAACCGTGGGGACAAGATTGCCTTTGTGGGAATCGAACACAAGTCTAAGTCAGCCTTCTTTGATATCATCACTGGCAACGTAAAGGCCGATTCCGGTGATTATTACTGGGGTCAGACCATTAGCCACACCTACTTGGGACTGGACAATGCTGCCTATTTTGACACCGATGCCAACATTACCGAATGGCTTCGTCAGTATTCACCAGAGCAGGATGATGCCTATGTACGAGGCTTTTTGGGACGAATGCTTTTTAGTGGCGACGAATCCCTCAAGCCAGTAAAGGTGCTTTCTGGAGGAGAGAAGGTTCGTTGTATGCTTTCTAAGCTGATGCTCAGTGGTGCTAACTGCTTGATTCTTGATGAACCTACCAACCACCTTGACTTGGAGGCCATCACCAGCTTGAACGAAGCCTTGGTGAATTTCCCTGGTGTAGTTTTGTTCAACAGCCATGACCACGAGTTCATTTCATCTATCGCCAACCGCATGATAGAAATTACTCCTAATGGAGTTATTGACCGCATGATGGGCTTTGACGACTATCTGCAGGATGAGCAGGTAAAGAGCTTGAGAGATGAGATGTATCAGGGCATGGGCAAGAAGGTACGATTCTAGGGTACGACTTGCCGGGCAAGAAGGTACGATTCTAGGGTACAAGTAGGCTGGACAGGGAGGAAACTTCATCTCCAGCCTTTTTTTAAAATATTTGTAATTTAACTTATTTTTAAGTTAACATATTGCATTATTATAAAAATAGGGTATAATTGTGTTGTTATGGACGTGAAGAAGAAGAAATTCGGAATACTTTCAAATGGCTCAAAGGTTTCCTTGTACAAGGTATCTAATGGAAAGATATCCTTTACAGTTACCGATTATGGGTGCGTCATCACCAGTCTTCTTATTCCCTCCAAATCAGGTGTTGTAGACGACATCGTTTTAGCTCCGCCTACCTTAGATTCCCTCATTTGCTCAGATGCTTCCTTTGGTGGCATTGTTGGCCGTTTTGCCAATCGAATTAGTAATGCACGCTTTACCCTTAACGAAAAAGAATATCAACTAGACAAGAACGATGGAGAGCATTGTCTTCATGGAGGTTTTCTTCGTTGGGATAAGTTGTTGTGGAAAGAGACTGAAATCATCAAGTTTCATGATGGTGTTGGTGTGGTTTTTTCCCGAATTTCTCCTGCAGGAGAGCAGGGAATGCCTGGAAATATGAGAGTCAGCGTGAGGTATTTCCTTGATAAAGAAAATAATCTAGAAATTGGCTACTCTGTTGTAAGTGACCAGGATACCATCTGCAATCTCACCAATCATTCCTATTTTAACCTAGCAGGCCACAACAAGGGATCCATCAATTCCCATCTTTTAACTTTAAATTGTTCCCAGTATCTGGAATCAGAAAATTGCATTCCCACAGGAGCCATTCTTCCTGTCAAAGATACAATTTTTGATTTTACTACAGAAAAACCATTGGGACAGCACATTGATGATCCGTCATTACAAGAAACACGTGGCTATGATCATTGTTATTGTATTGATCACAATGAGAACTGGATGGTTACCTTTGCCCAAGTGCGAGATCCTCTTTCTGGGCGGACTATGAAGGTAACTACAAGTTTGCCAGGAGTGCAATTGTATACCGCCAATTGGCTTAAGGGAGATTTAGGTAAGGATGGTATCCATTACCAGCCCCGAGACGGATTCTGTCTGGAAACCCAGATGTATCCCGATTCTCCCAACAAAGAGGATTTTCCTTCCTGTGTGCTACAGGAGGGAAAGGTATTCAACTCTACTACGATATATAGTTTTGACTGGTAGAAAATTGTACAGCTTTCGGGCTGTTTGATGAATATGTATATTATTATTGAGAGGTCATAATGGACGTTCAATTACAGGAACTGATCGACAAGATCAAGAAGGATGGGGTTGCTTCCGCCGAAAGCTCAGCCGCTGCTATTATTGCTGATGCTGAAAAAAAGGCCGCTGCAATAATTAGTGATGCCGAAGCCAAGGCTGCAAACATCGTAGCTACTGGTAAGAGTGAAACAGCCCGTATGGAGAAGGCCAGCGTAGACGCAATTCGTCAGGCTGGACGTAATCTTCTTTTAAGCTTCCGGGACGGAGTAAATGCCCAGTTGGCAGCCATTGTGTCTGTCCAAACAGAAGGAGCCCTTTCTGCCGATGCCCTCAAGGCTGTGGTACCAGAGGCCGTAAAGGCTTGGGCTGCTAATACTGCTGCAGAGGACATTTCTGTATTGCTCCCTGCAAAGGATTTGGCAGCTGTAGAAGCCTCTATTCAGGCTGCTTTAAAGGCTGAGCTTGCCAAGGGACTGGAGCTTAAGGCAGACAAGAGTCTTTCTGCTGGCTTCCGCATTGGTTCCAAGGATGGAGCTGCCTACTATGATTTTTCTGCCGAAGCAGTTGCGGATCTCTTCTCGGCATATCTTAATCCCAGAACTGCAGCTATCATGAAGGAAGCTGCTGCCTCAGTAGGGGAAGGAAGCAACTAAGTGGCAAGCTGGTATTATCTGATGTCGCAGCTCCCTTCCATCACTGCTACCAGTGAGCGAACACCGCTGCCAATCACAGAGGAATACTTTTTGGATCTCTGCTCCCGATTTCTGGATGCCAAAAGCATGCGGATATTGAATTCCTTGTCTTTGGAGCCACCCCGTGAAAGCAAAAAAACGGGGTCTGCCTTTTTGGATGCCTGGTATGACAATGAACGTACCTTGCGGTATTCCTTGGCAAAGATCCGGGCTCTCAAGATGAAAAAGGATGTGGAGATTCCCTTCCTGTCTGCTTCTCCTGACATTGTTCAGGCAGCTCGGACAGCTTGTGGAATGGATAGCCCCCTAGAAGCCGAACAGTACCTGAACGAGGTGCGAGTGGCCATGATGGATAGGCTTACTCCAGAAGACCATTTTTCAACGGATGCCGTGTTCATGTACGGCTTGAAGTTGAAGCTGGCCAAAAGAATGAAGTCGTTTACAGAAGAAGCGGGCTCTGCTTCCTATAGAACGATATACGACCAGATACTTGGAGAATCAAAATGACGGATACAAAAGGAAAGGTAGTAGCCGTAAACGGAAACATGATCAGCGTTGCCTTTGACGGTGTTGTTTCCTTGAATGAG
>JAZQSR010000079.1:0-1987 GCA_045630225.1 Treponema sp.
CCCTTTGGACTGAAATACCACTCTATCGTGAATTTTTCCCCTTTATATGCCAAATATTCTTTCATAATCAAAGTGTAACATTACAGTGTAACAAAGTCAAGTTTTTTTGATTTGTAGGACAACCATGGAGACAGTTTTTAATAATGCAAATTGAAATCCGTCCAAACAACAACATTCCATCCTTACATGCCACGACAACCTTTCTAGCTAGACAGCTTCCCCTGTCCTTACACGCCACGATGACCTTTCTAGCTAGAGCAGCGTGTAATTTGTCTCCACAGGGACACGATCACACACCGATGATGAGTTGTTAATATAGGCTTTATCTAGGAATGGTAATTGATAACAAATATACTAGAAAGCAGACTTTACTATACATCCACATTTTTCGACCGAAAAAAGCAATCCCACCTGCATTTTTCAACCGAATAACCAGCAAGCATCCCAGTATGAGCCCCCAAGCAGTGCTGGAGGAAAGGGGGTATTAGGTAGGGAGCGACCAGCCAAAAGGCTGGGAAAATCGCGATATATTGAGCGATTTTAGCGAGTCTCATTGCGTGCATGCACGCAGTGCCCCATTTCCAATTCAATTTAAACCAGTACCCCAATCATCCTCTCCCAGGGTTCTTAGGGGCAGGCGCCCCTAAGCAGTGCTGGGGAAGGAGGGGGTCTTAGGGGGAGGAAAACCCCGCTTCTGAGTAGAGGGGTTTCCTCCCCCTAAATAAACTCATTCTTGTAAATTCCCCCTAAAAACGCTACAATATCACTGAAGTTATCATCTCGATTCCTAGTTCCACAAATGACCACTACAATACAGTGGAAAAACTCAGGTTCAGCTGATACACAAGGCCCTTTGTTTTGGCCACAAACACAAAAGGAGAATACAATGGCATTAACCTTGGCAGAAAAAATCTTGCAGGCCCACATCGTTCCAGAAGCCTGCCCCAACACAGCATTTACCCCCGGAACACCAATCCAGCGGGGAGCGGACATTGCCATCCGCATTGACCAGACCCTTACTCAGGACGCCACTGGTACCATGACCTACCTACAGTTCGAGACCATCGGCATTCCCCGAGTCCGCACAGAGCTTTCCGTTTCCTACATTGACCACAACACCCTCCAGACCGACTTCCGCAACATGGACGACCACCGCTATCTTCAAAGCATTGCAGCCAAATACGGCCTGTGGTTCTCCCGCTGCGGTAACGGAATCTGTCATCAGGTGCACTTGGAGCGCTTTGGTAAGCCTGGCAAGACCCTTCTGGGATCCGACTCCCACACTCCCACTGGAGGCGGAATCGGCATGATTGCCATCGGTGCAGGTGGCCTTGACGTGGCTGTTGCCATGGGTGGAGGAGCCTTCCACCTGGCCATGCCCAAAATCTACGGCGTTAAGCTCACAGGAACCCTCAAAAAAGGTGTAGGAGCTAAGGACGTTATTCTTGAAGTATTACGACGTGAAACTGTAAAGGGTGGCGTTGGAGCTATCTACGAATACTTTGGTAGCGGTGCAGAAAGCCTCACCGTTCCCCAGCGAGCCACCATTACCAACATGGGAGCAGAGCTTGGTGCCACCTGCAGCATCTTCCCCTCCGATGCCACCACCAAGGCCTTCTTGGAAGCCATGGGCCGTGGACAGGAATGGAGCCAGCAGCAGGCCGATGAGGGAGCCACCTACGACAAGATTATCGAAATCGACTTAGATACCCTCAAGCCCCTGGCAGCAAAGCCCCACTCTCCCGACGCTGTAGCAGAAATCGCCTCTGTAGCAGGAGAAACTGTTACCCAGGTTTGTATCGGTTCCTGTACCAACAGCTCCTTTGACGATTTGGCAGCAGTGGGAGACATTGTGCGGGGCAAGCACATTGCTCCCGGCGTAGAGGCTGGTATTGCTCCCGGAAGCCGCACCACCTTGCTAATGGCAGAAAAGGCTGGTATTTTGGGTGATTTGATTCGTGCTGGATTCCGCATTTTGGAAAGTGCC
>JAZQSR010000080.1:0-2856 GCA_045630225.1 Treponema sp.
CATAACCTCAAAGGCCCATGTGTACATTGAGAAGAACAAGCGCAACGGAAACAGCCAATATAACCACTTGCAGGCCGATGTTTTGTATAACAAAACCACGGGCCGTCCTACAAGTAACGTGTGCAAGAACAATCGAGAATTAACCCTTCAGTTTATGCGTGATAACAAACTGATTACGGGCCGACCGCCTGAGTCTGGCTCATTCAAAGATATTGTCTTAGAATGGCGAGAGGCCAACCCAGATGGCAGAAAAATTGACTGCATCAACGAAACAGGGTTGGGCAAAACAACTGTCTACAAATGGTGGGATGCTGTATAGCCCTCAGAGGCCCTCAGAGGGCCTATATAGAACATTTGTTTCACGTGGAACATTATGTTAACCAAAAGCCTCTGGGGCCGTCTACGGGCTTCCAGAGGCTTCTGCTTATCGATGTCGGTGGTGATGGTGGAACCTTTGTGTTCTTTCTTCAATTTCTTGTGCGATTTTTTGGTTCCTTTGTTCCAATGCTTGCTGTACTTGTTGATAGGCCCAGGGGTTCTTTTCTTTCAAATACCCCATCACAAATTGATGCTCGTCTTGCAATTCTGATGGGATGGTTTCCAATGCATCCAACGCTATCTGTTGGGCGATGTCTCCCATCCTGTTCTTGATGTCTGTTGCTTGGGCCAATTCTTGTTGGGTACGTTCCTCCGTTTCCTTGGAACGTTCTTCCCTGGCTACCATTTCTTGGAACCTTTCATTTGCCATTGCTGCTGCAATTTGCAAAATGTATTGTTCCTCATTTTTTAACATATCTTCCAGTTTTGCTACAGCTTCCTGGCCCGCAAAATCTGTTTTCAGAATTTTTTCTATCTCTGAATGTAATGCACGAACATGACGCTGCAGTTCGTCATAATCACTCTTGGAAACTGAATAATATGTTCCGCCTGGACACTCAATGGATTTCTTTTTACCGAACAAATTTTTGTCTGCAACCTTGGTCATCTGTTTTTCTAAAACCACAGCCGTCTTGTGAGCCTCAGAGGCTGTCTTTACCTTTGCAATGCCTAATTCATGCTCTTGCACTTTTGCGGCCTTCTCGGCCTCTCTACGGGCTTCCATTGTTTGCTCCAATTTCTTCTTTTCTTGTTCTGCCTGGAATGTCATGTTGTCCAAATGCTTCCTCTTGGATTCGTTGGAACTCATGCCCCTTTCCATTCCCCTGGACTTGCAAACATCATCATGAAAACGCTGCTGCGATTGTGTCATTTCCTTTCGTCCTCCCAGCACTCTTTTGGCTGATAAGACGAACTCCCCTCGCTCGTTTTCTGTGATGGGAACCGAGGTGCAATGCAGATGAATACTGCCCGTTCCATCTGCATGAACTTCATCCAGATGCACCGTGCAATTTATCATCAAATCTTCTCGGCCTCCACAATAATTTTCCACATGAAATTTTACGCAGTCCCGAAAATACTGTTCCGCTTTTTCATCAAAAACCAGTCCACCATTTTCATCCTGGCTAAACCATTCTCTTGATGCTGTGTAGACCGTTTGAAGACATACAACTGAATCTTTTTTGATTCGTGGTATGTCATATTTCTGGCACAATTCGTAAACCGATTTGTCCCAATTACCGCTATGCACCCAATGCAAGTTTTCATTTGTTCTGGCCCATTCAACACGGCTGCCTGCAAATGTTCTTTCACAGTCCTTTTCTGTCCTGTTGTTTTCCATTTGCAAGCCCATTGTGTTGCCAGCCTTAACCTTGATTGTGTGCATTATTCCAAATGCCATTTTCATCATCTCCGTAACACATTCAAATAAAACAGCGTGGGCATACCTCGCCACCGTAACAACTATCTCCCGTTGTTACTCATGAGCAAGTGGAACCGCTATCTCCCGCGCTTCCCCTTCCTCCTGTGTCAAGGTATAGCCCACTATACCTTTGACAAGGTAGCGGGGCAGGGAGGTCCCTGCACCCCTTTTGCATACTTAGCATAGAACACCAACAACAGAGCAGACAAAAAAGGGAAAGAACACCCCGTTCTCTCCCTTTTCCTTACTTTTTCTTTTTGTTGATTTTTTCTATTGCTGCGTATGCTCTTTCCAGCTTGCTTTTTTCGTTTCTTTCCTGCAACTTCGCAATGTACATGGCTGCAATATCCATGTCATCCTTGTCATCATGAAAGACACGCAAAACCGCAAGCAACCTTTCAGCTGCAAGAGCCTTTTCCATACGCTGCTGTTCTGCAAGACGCTTCTTCAGTTCCTTACGTTCTTCTTTCTGTCTTGCAACCATCTGCTCATAGGTTTCGTTCTTGTTGATTTTCATAACGCACCCCCTGGGATTTGTTTCTATTAGCATAGAATACAAATCCATGTTCCCGATTCAGAAAGACACAATCTGACGCTTGTGCCTTTCCAAATCGGCCTATTTTTCTTCTGAAAATTTACAATTTCTGACTGGCACTCAGAACTTATATCCGCTATAATACAGTTAGACAAACTTGAATTTAACCAAAGAGTGTGATTGTATGAAAAAAGCTATACAAATTTCTTTAGTTGCTATTATTTGCCTCATGGCGTTATTCTGGATTGCAATAGTAAATAATCCAGATTTTGCGGTGCGGTTTGGGTTGGCAAGCGGTCCAGGCAAGCCAGTAGATGATTCAACAAATATCGTTGAGATTATCGAAACTTCCGAACCACCATTGGAGTAAAACAATTCGTAAAATTCCAATTTGTCGAACGGTTTAAGACCCAGGTTGAAACCTGGGTCTTTCTTTTTGTCGAATATTGTCGTATAATGTCAATATTCCAGACAGAAAGGAAGTTGACCCATGAGAGAAACAATGGAGCAGCTGCTGGAGCGG
>JAZQSR010000081.1:0-1495 GCA_045630225.1 Treponema sp.
GGTGGAACTAGACAAGTCTGCAGAGAAAAAATTACCGCTCAATATGCAGGCTGCCCTTACTCCACAGATACCAAGTGGTCTGATGTATCTCGTGTACGGTAAATACCAGAAGTGGCTTCCTGGAAAGGATTTTCATCAGTATTCAAGCGGTCTGCACACCAATATTTCATTCTAAAAATCAAGTGTTGCTGGGGGTGTTTGTTAAATACTTCCGGCTATCTTTCTACCTTTCAAATACTTACACTTTCAAAGCCTTTTTTTATGATTTTTTGGTGCTTCCAGACCCCGAGGCCGCTGGTTCGGCGAGGATTTTTACACGGTCCGAATCGTCGGGAAATATGATTGGGGTGTCCTTTTTAAGTATATGGACGTGAGGTATTTTTGAATATGGAACTTAAGGAAACTGTGCAAGGAGACGATGCAATCAGGATGGCAGAGGCTATCACCAGAGAGGGCGGTACCTTCTCACTCAGCTTCTATCATTACTCCCGCAGCAAGGGGGTGGCATCAGACAAGCTTACTACCTACCACGGGTGTAGATGCCGTAAGCCACTGCCACGTGACAAGTGGAGTGTGGCCAGCAATAACTACTTCCTGTTTGACACGGAAGACGGCCAGCCCAAGATGTGTTATAAGGTACTCATCCGTTACATAGGGTTCCAGCATCAGGACAACAGATTAAAAAAAGTAATATGGTATGATTAAAAGAGGATACATCAAAGCTGGAGGGCAGGTGTACACTTACCAGGTGGGAGAAGATGCCCCCGCAGGACAAGTGATGGCCGCCGACTTTGCAGCAGCTTCCCAACGCAGACCACTGCAGCCTCTCAATGTTAACGGATTCTATGTGTACCCATACGGTGAGAACAACACAGAACCTAACGAGGCAAAAGAGCTGATAAGCTCCAACAGACTATTACCAGGCCTTATAGAGAAACAGATATCTATGCTATATGGCCGTGGCCCTGCTCTATACAAGGAGAGTACCGATAAGGACGGGTTCCCTGCCAGAGATTATATTCAGGATCCTGAAATAAAGGCTTGGCTGGAAGGTTGGCTTGAAGCCGGACTGGCAGACGACTATACCACCTACCTGAACAAATGTATCCGCTCATTCTACTATTGTGAGGGATGTTTTTCCAAATGGAGATTCTCCAGAGGTTCATCAATGACCAAGGTTCCACCAGTAGCCGGTCTTGAGCATGTATCTGTAACCCGCTGCCGTCTGGCTACAACAGAGAATGTAACGGGCCGTACAGACTTTGAAGATGGAGAATTCAACAAGGTGCTGGTAGGGAACTGGGCAGGTGGAAGCAATAGCAGGGAGTTTAAGGTTTACCCAAGATTCAACTATACAAAGCCTCTTTCCCAGCCATCGGCTATATCATATATAAAGAACCCTACCCATGGAGAGGAGATTTATGCCTTCAACACTTTCTACAAGGGTGTGAAAGACTGGATCCAAGGTTCTAACCTTACCCCAAAATACATCAAC
>JAZQSR010000082.1:0-18421 GCA_045630225.1 Treponema sp.
GATAGCCCCCTTTTATTTTTAAATAGAAATTATGGAGGAAATATATGATATTCAATTTGACTAAGATTAAAACCCTTATCTAGCTATTGATTCTGAGCACCCTGCAAATTACATTCTGCCAATATACATCCTTTTACAACAAGCATAGTTCTGTTTTAGGATTCAGGACTCAGACCCAGATGCAAGTCTAAGTTTTGGCAGCATCTCCAATAGAGTGATGGAGAGCTATGACAGTTAAAAATTTATCTTGTGGGGGCGTGTGAAACTTATCCTTGCCAGTGATATTGGAATAGTGTGGCTGATGCCAAGGCTACTATCACAGAATTTGCAGGTGCAATCCGTCCTTTCTCACTTCTGGAGATAATGTTGGGGACTGGTTATAGTGGTTCAAAGGGAGAATTCGCCCTTACTGGTTATACCATGACAGTAGCATTTGGTTATGCTGCTGAGGCATCTTATGGACTCAGAAAATGGGTCGACGGAGAGGGTCTTACCCTGCTATTACGTGGGGATAGTCTTGGATGGGGGAGTTCCGTCTGGAGCCAGTAATAATGCTTAAAAAACTTGTACTGTCGATTATAATACAGGTTTTTTGGTAGGAACATTCTGGCAGTATAATTTCTAGTTTTATTTTATAAGAAATAAGTTTGTGATGAAAAAAAAAGGTCGTGGAATGGTGATTCCACGGCCTTAATGTTGCTAGGCTGGACAACCAACAGGACCAGCCATTAACTTATGCGTTTACAGCAACCTTGTCTTCAATCAAAACAAGTACCTTTGTGGGGCAGCCTTCGATACACTTCTTGCAAGAAGTACACAAGCTATAGTCTACCACAGGGATACCGTTAGTAACAACGATGCACTTGTCAGGACAAACCTTTTCACATTTTTTACACTTAATACAAGCGGTGTCGCAGTTTTGCTTTAACTTGGGAGAAAGCTCACCACGGTTAGAACACAGGGCAATAGTTCCCTTTTGTGAAGCAGGAGTCATGGAGAATAAGCTCTGAGGACAAACCTGAGCACACATACTACAACCGGTACAGTTGGCATAGTTTACGTGGGGCAGGCCGTCGTCACCCATGGTCAAGGCGTCAAAGTTACAAACATTGCAACAGTCACCAAAGCCGATACAACCAAACTGGCAAAGTTTTGTTCCGTTCACACTGATTTTTGCAGCCTTACAGGACTTAACACCAGTATAATTTCCTCGTGATTTGGCAGTTTCGGTACAACCCTGACAAGCCAAGATTGCAACCTTGGCCACTGCATCTGCAGCAACACCCAATACCTTACCAACAGCTTCTGCTGTGGCAGGTCCACCAGCTGTACAACCTGTTACAGGAGCTTCTCCTGCGGCTACAGCGGCGGCAAAACCGTCACATCCAGGGTATCCACAAGCACCACAGTTGGCACTGGGCAATACCTCACGTACCTTTTCTACAGTAGGATCTACTGGAACATGGAATACCTTCTTGAAAAATCCAAGAAGTACACCCAACAAGAAGGCGATACCAAAGGAAACGCCCAATGTAATCAATACAGTATTCATTTCCTCTCCTTATTTAATCAATCCTGCAAATCCGCCAAAGGCCATGGACAAAAGACCGGCAGCTACGAAAAGTACTGGTGTTCCTTTCAAGAAGTTGGGAACTGGGGCAATCTTGATTCTCTGGCGAATACCAGACATCAAAACCATGGACATGAGGAATCCTGCTGCTGAACCAACTGCATATACAATAGATTCTGCAAAGTTGTATTCCTTGCTGATACAGTTCAAGGTAACGGCAAGAATAGCACAGTTTGTAGTAATCAAGGCAAGGTACACACCCATGGAGCTGTACAATGCAGGAGCTGACTTCTTGAGGTAGAATTCAACCAACTGAACCAAGCTAGCAATCACCAAGATGAATACTAGTGTCTGGAGGAAGGTGAGTCCCAAGGGAGCCAATACGTAGTAGTACAGGGGCCATGTGGCTACTGTTGCCAAAACCATTACGAAGGAGGTGGCAATACCCATACCCATGGCTTTTCCTGTGTCTGTGGTCATACCGATAAAGGGACACAAAGCCAAGAACTGAATCAAAACCACGTTGTCAATCAACATGGATGAAAGAAAGATTTTCAGATATTCGTTCATTATGCTGCTCCTCCAGATTTCTTAGCAATCACATTCTTTAAGAGCATGTTCAAGGAAATAAAGATTCCGAACACAAAGAATCCTCCAGGGGCACCAGAGAAGAATCCAATGCGGTAAGCTTCTGGAATTACTTCCATACCCAAGAAGGTTCCACCACCCAGCAATTCACGGACAATGGAGATACCGCAGAGAACCCACAGGTAACCAAGTCCCATTCCCAAAGCGTCAAAGGCGGCTTCTGTTACAGTGCGCTTTGATGCAAAGGATTCTACACGTCCCATGATGATACAGTTTACTACGATCAAGGGAATGAACACACCCAAGGATTTTGCCAGGGCTGGTACATAGGCCTGCATCAACAGGTCTACGATGGTTACGAAGGTGGCGATAACGATGATGAACACCGGAATACGGATTGAATCAGGAATCAACTTGCGGAACAAGCTGATGATGATTTCACTCATTAAAAGAACGAAGGTCATGGCCAAGCCCATTCCCAATCCGTTGCTAAAGCTAGTGGTAACGGCCAGTGAGGAACAAAGACCAATCATCAGCACCAGCAGCGGGTTTTCCTTTACAAGACCGTTGGTGAAAATAGTCCAATAATTTTTCATTTTGCTCCTACTCCTCCAAATAGTTTTCGTTTAGCTGGTAACTATTCTGGTCAATGGCAGTAATACCAAGTCCTTTTGCAGCCAGCATGTTTACTGCTTCTACAGCACCAACCTTTACCATGTCTGCAACACAGTCAGAAGTGATGGTGGCACCTGTGATGGCATCATACTTTCCTTCACCGTTGAGGATTGTCTGGTTGGCAGGTAGGCCAGTAAACTGGTTGTAATACCTCTCTTCCAGAGTCAACTGACCTTGGTTCTGGTCGTCGTTCAACTCAAGGATACGGGCACCAATGATGTTTCCGTCGGCTCCAACAGCAGTTAAAACAACACCGCCATACTTGTAGGTCTGTCCACGAACAGCCACCATGGCAGCAATTGTTTTGTCACCAGCAGTAACAAAGGCTTTTTTCTCAACAATCATATTGCGTACAATATTACCAACACCGTCTGCTTCCTCAGTAACAGTTACTTCTCCGTATTCTTCTGCAGGAAAGAGGGATGCACAAGCATCTTCGTAGGTAAATGATGTAGCAGCGGCGGCAATAACAGGAGCTTCACCACTTCCTGCTGCTCCACCGTAGTTTGCTGCTAGGAATTCACCTGCAACGTAAGCTGCATACTTAATCAACTGGGAAACACCCTTTGTAGTGATGGTGGCTCCAGAAATAGCTACTACGTCGTCTCCTGCACTAAAGGCATCGTCAATGGATTTTCCAGCAAACTGACCAGCGAATTCAGGTTCTGCGGCCTTCTGTCCAAAACCAGGAGTATCAGAGAGACTCAAGAACTGGATTCCAGTAATGGAGCGATCGAGAGTTACACCGATAAGCATTTCTGCCTTGTCATAGGTGGGACCATTGGCCTGAACAACGGCACCCATTACTTGTTCTGCTTTCTTGGCCAAGTAGAGGTTTGTTACCTTAACAGAGGTTTCTGTGTTGGAAACAAAGCCTGGGGCTGGTTCAAAGCTATCTGCTTCTGGGAATACCACAGCCAAACCTGCATTCAATTCTCGTTCTTTAACGGCAGCAATGGCAGGGGCAGTAACCATGTTTACCAATGACAAACATACACAGGCCACACTGGCATAGATGGCCAAGGATAAGCCGAGTTTTATCATATTTTTCATTTTGCTCCTGCTCCTTTGCCCTTATAGCCATATTTTGTAGGAATAATCTTGTTCAAGAAGGGGGTAAGTACGTTCATGATCAAGATACTGAACATAACACCTTCTGGATAACCACCAAACTGACGGATAAGGAAGGTGATAAGACCTGCTCCTGCTCCGAAAATCAAGCGGCCAGCACCAGTTACTGGTGTGGTAGCATAGTCTGTTACCATGAATACGGCACCAAACATCAAACCACCGGACATGAGGGCCATTAAGGGGTCTCCACCAGCCAATGCAGTTGCACCAACAGTTACTGCAACCATGGCAACGGGAGCACGCCAGTCAATGATTTTTGTTACCAACAAGAAGATGAAGGCTACAAGAATCAAGAGAACGCTTGTTTCACCGATACAACCTGCACGAGCTCCCAAGAAGAAGTTGGTATATACTTCGCTGTCTGCGATGAATACGCCGTTTTTCATCTCGCTCAATACGGTGGCACCTGTTACGGTGTCAAAGGGCAAGGTCCAGGTAGACAGGGCTACAGGGAAGCTGGTGAACAAGAATGCACGACCAGTTAAGGCTGGGTTGAATACGTTGGCACCGATTCCACCAAAGAATCCCTTTGCTACAACGATGGCGAACAAGCCACCGAGGATGGTCATCCACACAGGGATGGAGGGAGGCAGAACCAAAGCCAGCATGATTCCAGTTACCACGGCGGACAAGTCCTTAATGCGGACAGGCTGCTTGGTAAGCTTCTGGAACAGCATTTCAAAAATTACTGTGGAAGCCACAGAAGCAATCAATGTCACCAAGGCTGGCATGCCGAACACTACTACACCGCAAATACAGAGGGGCAGCAATGCAATGATGACAAAGAGCATGATGTTCTGTGTGTTTCTCCTAGAACTTACGTGGGGTCCTGGGGAGAGGTAAATTGTATTTGTATCGGATGTACTAGCCATTGCTCTTCTCCTTTTCGGCCTTAGCCTTTTCTTTTGCCATCTGCTCTCTTACGATAGCCTTACCAACTTTGAATCGCTGTACCAAGCGAATCTGGGAAGGACAAACGTAGGAACAGGTTCCACATTCTACACAATCCATAAGACCGTAGCGTTTTGCTTCGTTGTAATCATCTGCAGCCATGGAGCGAACCATCAATACGGGGGACAGACGATAAGGACAGTGGGAAATACAGCTTCCGCAACCAATACAGGGATCTTCGTCTACCAAGAAGGTTTCTTTCTTAGTAAGGAAGAGCACACCAGAGGTTGTCTTGGAAACAGGGAAATTGGCACTGGTCATGGCCATACCCATCATGGGGCCACCAGAGATAATCTTTGTTACATTGTCTGCAAGGTTGATTTCATCTGGAATCAAGTCAGAAATTACTGTTCCAATGGGCAACAGCAGGTTCTGGGGATTCTGACAAGCCTTTCCAGAAATAGTTACAGAGCGATCAATAACAGGTTTTCCTTCACGGAAGGCATCTGAAATGGCACAAAGAGTTGTAACATTGCTGATACAACAGCCAATGTCGGCAGGAAGTCCTCCGGCGGGGATTTCCTTTTTGAGGGCTGCCATAGTAACGCTCTTTTCTCCACCCTGGGGATACTTTGTCTTACACAGGCAGATGGAGATGGGACTACCGTGGAGGTTGTTTTCGATAGCTTTTTGGAGAACGTCGCAAAGTTGCTTTTTGTTATCCTCCAAAACGATGATTCCCTTTTGTGCTCCAGTAATCTTCATGGCAATGGCAAGACCGTCAATGAATCTGTCGGGAGTCTCAGCCATGGCACGATAGTCTACAGTTAAGTAAGGTTCACATTCTGCAGCATTGGCCAATACGTATTCGATGGTTTTGCCAGCAGGAGGATTGAACTTAATGTGAGTGGGGAATCCAGCACCACCCATTCCCACGATTCCTGCATCACGAATGCGAGCCAAGGCATCTTCCTTGCTGCACTTAAAGGGATCCAGAGGTGGCATGAATTCAGTTCTGTCACTATCATCAGACTGGATAAGGATACAGGGAACCTCCAAGTTTCCTGAAACCATACGGGTTTCAATCTTTTTTACTGTTCCAGCAATGGATGCGTGAACAGGTACAGACATGGGACTTGTACCATTGGCAATCATCTGGCCTCGGGCTACGCTGTCTCCAACCTTTACGCAAGGAGTGTTTGGGGCACCACCTTGGGTAACAGGAATTGAAACCGTTTTTGTAGAAGGACTGACAGCTTTAAGCTTCATTTCTTCTGTCAGCTCTTTGAACTCTGGCGGATGAATTCCGCCCTTGAATGTGTTGGTTTTCATGCTTGCATTCTAAAATAGAATAAAATAGTGGTCAAGTTATAAATAACATTTTTTATAGATACTTTTAGTTGTAGACAGCTGTAGAGTTTTAGGTGATTTGGAAGATTCTGTTTTAGCTGGGAAAAAGTTTTATATTCTTGTGCCCAGTGAACTATGAGCAGATTGTAAGGCTTATTTCAGTAGCTTTGACCCCTATCCAAGCAACTTCTCTCTATCCCAGTAACTTGCACACACAGATTCCAGCAACTTGCACCGAGGCTTTTTTCCGTGGTATAGTTTTAAGAAGACTGTTGTGGTAGGAGGTTTTCTATGATGTACAACTACATGACCTTGAACGACGGCACGGGAATTGCCCATTCAGAAATACTTGAGAGTAATGGCAAGGAAACAGTTAAGGTCTATTTTGAACAGCCTGTTGAAAATGGCTTTAATTGGGCTGAGTGCTGGCTGCCAACATATTCATGGACAGGAAGCAATGGTTTCTCCGAAGCACAAATGAACTACTTTCAGGAATTTTTGGAAAGCACCGCACATATTATAATCCAGTTGGCACGAGCTGGAGGTTTTGACAATGCCGCAGGTTTTTAGAATTGGTGGATATGTAGTTTTCATTTGGTATGCAGAATCCAATCCCTTGGAGCCGATTCACGTTCATGTTTGTGAAGGTGTACCCTCTGAAAATGCAACTAAAATATGGATAACAAAGGAGATGAAAACCTTGCTTGCCCACAATAAATCAAATATTCCATCTCATAAGCTCAATTACATTATGAAAACAATAGAAGCTCGCGCCTTTGAAATTGTTTCTTTATGGAAACAATACTTTGGGGAAATTCGTTTTTATTGTTAAGGGCTTTCAACTTGCACACACAAATCCTAGCAACTTGCACCGAGGCTTTTTCCCGTGGTATAGTAGGGGAAACATCAATTTTTCATTACGAGGCTGAATCATGGCTATTAACTGTGGTATTGTAGGACTACCCAACGTGGGAAAGTCCACCATTTTTTCTGCATTGACTGCTGCCCCTGCAGAGGCAGCCAACTATCCCTTCTGTACAATCAATCCCAACGTGGGAATCGTAGATTTACCTGACGCTCGCTTGGATTTTCTTTCTCAAAAGTTTCAGACAAAGCGACAAGTTCCTGCCACCGTTGAGTTTGTGGACATTGCAGGCTTGGTAAAGGGCGCTTCCAAGGGAGAGGGCTTGGGCAACCAGTTTTTGGCCCATATCCGTGAGGTGGGGGTGATTGCCCATGTTGTTCGCTGCTTTGAAAATAGCGACATTATCCATGTAAACAACAAGATTGACCCTGTGGACGATATTGAAACCATTAACATGGAGCTGGCCTTTGCCGACTTGGACACCGTAAACAAGCGGATTGAAAAGGCGGAACGAAACGCCCGTGTTATGGGCAAAGAGGATCAGAAAAAGGCTGCATCTGTGCTTTCTGCCTTGAACAAGGTAAAGCCCTTGCTGGAAAACGGTCAGGCTGCTCGTACTGCTGACTTAACTGACGACGAAAAACTTGCCCTTTACGACTGCCACCTGATTACCATGAAGCCCATGATGTATGTGTGCAATGTGGACGAGGATGGCATTCAGAATGGAAGCCCCTACGTGGAGGCAGTGCGAAAGATTGCCCAGGAGCAGGGGAGCGACGTGGTGGTTATCTGTGGTAAGTTCGAGGCCGACTTGGCAGAAATGGATAGTGCCGAAGAGCGAGCTGAATTCCTGGCTGAAATCGGCCTTAAGGAATCTGGCTTGGCAACCTTGGCTCGTGCAGCCTACCACTTGATGGGGCTGCGTACCTACTTTACCGCAGGAGAGCAGGAGTGCCGAGCTTGGACAATCAAGGTGGGAGATACTGCTCCCAAGGCTGCAGGTGTTATCCACACCGACTTTGAGCGGGGCTTTATCAAGGCGGAAGTTTATAGCTACAACGACTTGGTGGAGTACGGTAGCGAGGCTGGAATCAAGGCCGCTGGAAAATACCGCATGGAAGGTAAGGAATACCTAGTACAGGATGGGGATATTATCTTCTTTAAGTTTAATGTGTAATGACGCCAGTTTTGCTTGCAAAACTGGTTAAGCTGGCCTTGTGCCAGCGACGGAAAGCAGCTTGCATGGAGCAGGCTGCTTTTTTTCTAAAAAAATCCTAGATTTTGTCAAATTTTGCCTCCTGCAACCATACAATAAAGATGGAGCGTTGAGATACGCTTTATAGCTTGTTGATTTCACACATAGTTATGTGTAAACTAGAAAATAAGGAGGTGCTGTTATGGCAACAAACCTGGCAATCAATCCTCAGCTGTTGGAGCTTGCCTATGAAATTGGTGGCTGTGGTACAAAGAAGGAAACGGTAAATACAGCTTTGAAGGAATTTATTCAACGGAGAAAATCTGAGAAGTTAATCCAGCTGTTTGGTTCTATTGAATATGACCCAGAATATGACTACAAGAAAATGAGACAACGATGAGATTTGTTCTTGTAGATACTTCTGTCTGGTCCCTCGTGTTACGAAAAAAAGAGTTTTCAGAGCAAGAGACGTATTTGAGAGACAATTTGATTTCCTTGATTCGAGAAGGTTATGTGGTAATGATTGGTGCAATTCGCCAAGAAATCCTCAGTGGAATCTCTCGTCATGAACAGTTCTTGGCATTGAAACAAAGTTTGGAATGTTTTTCAGATTTTGAGGTACACACTCATGATTACGAGATTGCCGCTGATTATTTTAATCAATGCAGAAGGAATGGAATTCAAGGTTCCCATACTGATTTCCTCATTTGTAGTGTAGCACATAACAATAATTTTTTGATTCTTACCCTCGATAAAGATTTCTTAAATTATAAAAAAGTTTTGGATATTGATGTTCTAGATCTAAAACTTCTACACTAATAAAATAATTTCACATTTTTCTAAAAAAAATCCGAGATTTTGTCAAATTTTGCCTCCTTCAACCATACAATATATATGGAGCTTATTTTTAAGAGTTTTGTTGTGTTGTGGAGGTTGTAATGAAAGGATTGTGGTCATGCTTGTGGATAGTGAGTCTTGCACTCTTGCTTTTTTCCTGTGAGTTGGAGGATCGTGATACAGGTTCAGTTGCTGCATCTGGTGAAAATCAGCTGTATGTGGTGAGCTGGAATGTGCAGACCTTCTTTGATGCCCAAACTTCTGGCTTGGAATATGCTGAGTTTCGTGGCAGCAAAAGCATTTGGAGTCAGCAGTTGTATGAACATCGACTGGAGCGATTACTAGATGCCATCGAAGAGATTGATGCAGACGTTTTGGTGCTGCAGGAAATCGAAAATATGGCGGTAATGTATGACATTTCCAATGGGCTTGCAGGTCGTTTGCGGGGCTCCGATGCCTATGGCTGGATGTGTTTTGAGGTAGAGGAGGGCAGTGCCATTGGCTGCGGAGTGTTCTCCCGCTTCCCTTTGGGGCAAAAGCGGGTGCACCAGCTAGATTACAGGACTCATGGGGAGCAGCCTCAGCTACGGCCTTTACTGGAGGTTGAGGTGTTGCTGGAGGAAGGAGAAAATTTTCAAGCTGTGAATCTCTTTGTGTGCCACTGGAAATCAAAGTCAAGTGGAGAAGAAGAGGCGGCCTTTTGGCAAGCTCAGCAGGAAGCCTTGTTGGACTGGCAGCTATGTCGGGTGCTTTCTGGCTCCGATTCTCCCAGGGCCATTGTCTGTGGGGATTTTAATCGAGAGCTTGGGGAATTTACGACTTTGGGAAAGGATTCAGAAAGTGTGCTGCTGGGTTCCGTGGAAGCTGATAGCGGTTGGCTTCATCAGAATACCACCAGTGCAGGAAGCTATTGGTACCAGCAGCAGTGGGAGCGAATTGACCACGTGTTTACGGTGGGGAACTTGGAGATTCTCCACTTTGAAGCCTTGTCAAAGGGGCCTTGGGTTCAGTTGGATGAGACTGGCAATCACATTCCCTTTCGCTATGCCCTGTGGAAGGATGAGGGCTACTCCGACCATTTGCCAGTGGCCTGTATGATTTCATATTAAAGGAAGGAATCTTGCAACAACCGGGGAAATATGTGATAATGAGGATGGAGGTTTTCCTATGGTAGCGATTATTGTGGGACTTGTTCTTATTGCATTTACTGTTTTTGCAGCTCTTCCTGGCGGTTTGTCTTGGGGTGCTGAAATCATTTCGTTTTTGAAGGGAGCTTCTCCTGTTGTGGCCGCCTTTGTTGGATTGATTTCTGTTTTCATCGGTATTGCCGACTTGAAGGACAAGAATGAGGCCAAGAAGGAAGAAGAAGCAAGTTCAGCTAAAGAGTAAGTTTTATAATTTTATATTACGGGGCGACAAAGGTCGCCCTTATTTTTTGAGGTTTCCATGATTTTGAAAAAGAATTCGATTTTTGTAGTGGCAGGTGATTCTGTTACTGATTGTGACCGTGACTTTTTGGCTCCCACTTGGAAAAGTGAGTCCCTCGGGAATGGCTACGCGTATTTTTTACAGGCTGCTTTAACAGGATTTTGCCCAGAGCTGAATGTGCAGGTTATTAACCGTGGTGTTGGTGGCGACACTTCTTCCCAGCTGTTGGAGCGATGGCAGGAGGATGTGCTGGAATGGAAGCCTGACTTCATTTCCATCTTGATTGGGGTAAATGATGCTTGGCGCCACTTTGACGGTCATGCTGGCTTGAACGAGCTTATTGATGTGGCTGGTTACAAGGAAAATTGTCGCAAGATGATTCGCTCTGGCTTGGACTGCGGGGCTGGAATGTGCATTCTCTCTCCCTTTATGCTGGAGTTGAACAAGGAAGATCCTTTGGGAAAGATGGTTCGGGAATATGCTTCTGCAGCTCGGGAAGTGGCAGCGGAATTCAATCTACCCTTTGTGGATTTGCAGGTCGCCTTTGATGATGCCCTTTCTCGTCGCTACACCTGCAACTTTTCCCCAGACAGAATCCATCCCAACGAGGCTGCCCACATGATTATCCTTCGGGAATTGTGGAAAACCTTAACTGGCGGCCAGCTTTTAGGCTGAGGCTCTGTCTGTAGTTGATTAAAACCAACCTTGTTTACTGCTAACCTGAATTTCCCTTGTAAGCCTCATTTGGTAGTTTTTACAAATGTAGCTTGCAAGGTGGGGCTTCAGGTTATTTTTTTTCGCCGTATTCTATTTCATCTTCTGCGGCAAATGATTCACTTTCTTCAATAAAGTCATATTCGTTTTCATCAAAGAGCTGGGCAGCCAACTGAGCGGTGGCAGAATTGGTGCCACTAGGAGTGGTGTCGTCCACGTCCCTTAATGAAGAAGTTTTGTTCAGGCTCTTGTTCAATCGAGCTTTTGCAGCTTCTTGTTCTGCCACAAATTCCTTACAGGCAGCCAAAATATCTTCCGCCTGACTTCTTGGAATGTGGAGGAGGGCTGCAATGGGAGCTGCTTCATAAATTTCTTTTTCGTCAGGGCCTGCTGGCAGGGTAATCTTTCCTGCTGAGGTTTTAATGTCAGGATTTGCCTTGTTTTTTCCGCCCTTTATGGCCTCAGCTTTGGGAAGAAGTATTTTTCCTGTGGCTGCCTGGGTAGCTTGGGCCTCTAGCAGATATGACTGGCAATCTTCTACTAGCTGCTGGGGACTGGTAAAGGTGAGCATAAGGCTTCTGGCCCGCTTGTCTCCTACATGGGGCATTCCCGCAAAGATGCTGACGGTGTTTTCCTTTGTTCTCAGTCGCTGGTTTCTGCTGGTGGCAAAACGGTGGGTTTCGTCTCGCACCCGTTGCAAAAGCCGTAAAGCATCGCTGCGTTTAGGCAAGCTCATGGGGGTGCTGTTGCCGGGACGATAAATTTCCTCGTCACGCTTTGCCAAGCCTGCCACAGGAATATCTAGCTGCAATGCAGAAAGCACGGCTTGCACTGCATTCACCTGGCCAATACCACCGTCTATGAGAATTAAGTCTGGCAGATCCGCCTGCTCGTTCAAGAGGCGGGTGTAACGACGAGCTACGGCTTCTCGCATGGAGGCAAAATCGTCGATCACACCATCGGTGGTTTTTAGGCGGAAGTAGCGGTAGTTTTTCTTGTCGGGGTTTCCGTTGTAAAAGCTAATGAGACTGGCCACAGGAAGTCGTCCTCCAATGTGGGCAATGTCAAAGCCTTCGATGCGGACAGGAAGGTGGGGCAAGCCCAATAGCTTCTGCAATTCCTCCATGGCTGGCATGTCTCCCCGCTCCCGAACACGGCGGATAATATCCTCCCGTGCATTTTGAAATGCCATGTTCATGGCTGCCATGTGTCTTTTATAATTTGGCAGCTCTGCCATGTGCCGTTTGTAATTTGGCAGCTCTGCCATGTGTCCCTCGTGGTCTGGAGCTGCAACTTGGCTATCTTCTCGCACCACCTGAATGTCTGGCTGAACCTCCAAGGCGGTGGCAAACCACTGATGGCAAATATCAAGGCCCGTGGTGGTGGGCACAAAGATTTTTGGCGGAATCATGGCTGCTTCGGTATAATAGGCTGCAAGGAATTCTCCCAGCAATTCCTCCGTTTCGTTTAAGCTGACGGTGCGATAATTGTCTCGCCCTAAAAGCTTTCCCTGCCGCATTTTCAGCACCGTAAAGCTTACCAATTCCCCTTCGGTAAAGTAGGCAATGTAATCTCGGTCCTCTGGGTCAAAGTCCTCCACCACGTTTTGGCTTCTGAGAACCCGCAGAGCTGCAATGCCGTCTCGCAGTCGAGCTGCCTTTTCAAACCTTAGCTCCTTGGCGGCTTGCTTCATTTCAGCTGTAAGTCGTGCCTCGGTGTCGGGGCCTTTACCCTCAAGAATCCTTTCAATCTCACCGATATACTCGTTATAGGTGTGTTCTGATTCCCGATCACAGCATGGGGCACCGCATCTTCCGATATGGTAGTACATACAGGGAGATTCTCGCTTCCGCAGTATTTTGCAACGTCTAAGGGGATAGAGCCGCTGGAGGGTTTCAATAAAGGTGTCCAGGGCTCCCACATCGGGAAAGGGCCCAAAATATTTGGAGCCGTCCTGGAGAATACGCCTTGTTTTGAAGAGCCTTGGAAAGGGCTCGTTGGTAATCCGCAGCACTGGATAGGATTTACCGTCCTTCAGGTTAATGTTGTAGCGGGGATTATGTTCCTTTATCATGTTGTTTTCCAAGATAAAGGCCTCGTACTCGTTGGCTGTGGTGATATATTCGATGGAACTTGCCCGGGACACGAGAATCTGTGTCTTAATGTCCTTGCGGCCAGAAAAATAAGAGGAAAGGCGGTTCTTCAAGTTCTTGGCCTTTCCCACGTAAATCACGGTGCCTGCTTCGTCCTTCCAGAAGTAGACGCCGCTTGTAGAAGGAGCTTTGTGAGCTGTGTCCTGGAGTTGTTGTCGTCGTTCTCTTGTATCTGTTTTCATGTCTTCAAAATCTAATAGAAAACTCATACCCTGTTTTACCCTCTTTTGTCTACTAGTTTTTTCTCTTCAATCCGCCTTTTCAATAGAAAAGGTTATTACCTTGGGGGGAGATCATGGGTGGTCCCAGATTTCTTCCGCCAGTGGCATTACGACTGGGCCAGGTAAATATGGTCAAATCTCCTTGGAGTTGGCTACAGCTTCCCGTACTGTTTCCCATGACACGGAAATGCTTTTTTCCTTTGAGGGAGATACTTTTCAGGATGATGCTGGCAGATTTCAGGTAGTCAGCTCCCATGTGCGGGTGGTAGAAGATGCTGCCATGGGAAAACAATCTGGGCTTTCTGTAGGTAATGGTAGTGGCTTTTCTGTAACTGGAATGCCTGGTTCTATTTTTTCCACCTTGAACTGGACTGGTTCTTTTTCCATTGAATTCTGGCTTTGTCCCGCTGTGGTTGACAACGGAGAGACTATTCTTTCTTGGCGTTCCAGTCGCAATGTGGACGGTTATCCCCTGTACCAGATTTTAGATGCCTCCTTTGCAAAGAATCGGGTGCAGTGGAACTGTACCAATTTGTTTGCTGGTTATACAGAAAATAACGGCGAGATCACCCTTTCTGGTACAAAAAGCGTTATTCCTAACAAATGGTCTCACCATATTCTTTCTTACGACTCAGAAACAGGCCTTTTGGAATATCGTGTAAACGGTCTTGTAGAAGATTTGAAGTACATCACCATTACTGGTCGTGAACGTGGTGGCGTTTATCCCTTAATGTTGGGAAATCCTGCTATTTTAGAAATTTCACCTTCATATGCTGGTAAAATTGACGACTTTAGAGTGCTGAGAAATGCCATTTCCAATACAGAGGAATTTTTCTATCAAAATCAGGAGAATTATCAAACAGGCTGGACTGCAGTTCGCTACACTGTTGACGGGGGAAGTTTTATTAGCAAGCCCTTGGAAGTTCCCGTGGGAAGTCAGTTGACCCATCTTGAAGCCAGTACCATTGTGCCTGAGGAAACTGGTGTTGAATTCTTTGTGAGAGCTGGAGATAACTTTTATAGTTGGGATCAAACAAGTCCTGAGTGGATTCCCGCTCCTCCTGGAAAACAGCTTTCTGACTTGGAAGGAAAATATTTTCAGGTAATGGTAAAACTGTATCCCGATGGAGCTGGAACAAGTACTCCTTCAATAGCCTCCCTCTCCCTACATTACGAGGAACAAGAACCACCTCTGCCACCTTTCTATGTAAAGGCTACTGCTGGCAACGGGTATGTTGACTTGATTTGGTCTCACACTATAGATAAGGCCTCCAATTACTGTGTATACTATGGTGAACGACCTGGGGAGTATCTTGGACGTGTTGCTTTGGAAGGTAATTCTCCTGTGAAAGTGGGGCACGAAAATTCTGTTCGGTTAACAGGTTTAAAAAATGGTCGAATTTACTATTTTGCCATTGCTTCTGAATACAATGAACAGATAGGCCCCCTATCTCAAGAGGTTCATGCACGACCTACTATTCAATCCCGGTGATCATGATTTTCATTGGTAAGGAAATGGTATGACATTGGAATTTTCAGCAACTCACAAAAATATACTGTATAGAGCAAAATCAGCTGTTCTTGCCCGAGATTATGATTTGGCGATTCGACTTTTAAAACGATTGACTCAAGAATTTCCAAATGAAATGGGATTACAGCAGGAGTTAGCTGCAACCTATATACGCAGTGGAAATGATGAACAAGCCTTAAGCCTGTACCAAAAAATTCTGCAAAATGACAGAAACGATTTTGGAGCCTTGATTGCAGTAGGTGGAATTTATCGCCGTCTGGGAAAATATGAAGAGTCCGTGAGTGTTTTGGAGCGTGCTTTGGCTCTTGATGGAAATAGTGTCCAAACTTACTATACCTTGGGCTTTACCTACAAGCAGATGGGGCAGTTTGATGATGCCCTTGAGTGTTTTGACCAGGTTATTAGTCAAGATCCTGGGGATATTCTGGCCTACAATCATTTGGGAAGCATTTATTCTATGCGTGGAGACAGTAAGAATGCCATTGCATCTTATCAACGAGGCTTACAGCTGGATGCAAACCATCCCATTCTCCACTACAATCTTGCTCAGGAATATGAAAATCTTGGTTATTTTGATGAGGTAATGGAAGAATATGAGGCTACCTTGCGAGCCAAGCCAGGTTGGAGTGAGGCCATCAATGGATATGCACTCTTTTTGATGTCCCATAATTTGAATAAAGAAGCCTACAATATTCTTTCTCAAGGAATTGCAGTTACTCCTGAAAATCTTGATTTACAGTGTTCCATGGGAATGGTGCAGTTAAAACGAAATGAATATCAAGATGCTGGGCAACGATTTGAGACTGTTTTACAGCAGGATGAAGATGATTTTCGGGCTTTAATGGGATTGGCCGATGTATATATTCAGCAAGGCCGGAATGATGACTCTATGGACTTGTTGCAAAAAGTGGAGCCAGTTCAAGAAAAAAATAAGGGAATACAGTTACAATTTGCTCGTAGCTTGCTCAACGCCCATAAATTTCAAGAAGCCGGTGATTTGATTAAAAATTTAGCGCAGGAATATCACTTTGATGTCAGTGTGCTGCATCTTTTATCAGAATATTTTGCCTGCTGTGATGATGAAGAACAACTCCAGCAAACACTGGATAAGCTTGATGAGTTAGATTCTAGTTATTTTCTCCATTTCTTGGATATTGCCTTGCGATTCCGTCAAATCGGTAATTTTGAAAAGGCCCAAACTTATTTAGTGGAATATTTACAGCATCTGCCCCATGACCCAGTGGCTTTATCTGCCCTTGCTTCTTGTTATGAGGAAAGCAGCCAGTATGGAGATGCCATGCGGTTTTATCAACAGGCATTGAATTGCGACACTGACAATAGTTATTTGCAAAAAGCTGTGGAGCGAATCTCTGTGTATGCTCAGGTTGATGATGAAGCTGAACGAGAGCTTCTTGAATCTACAAAGTCCCGTAGAAATTCACCTTTGGAAGATATTTATAATAATAAATTAAAGGTGAAAAATGTTGTTTTTGACCAAAAGCACTTTTTAGGGGATTTGAAACAACTGATTGACGAGGAGCATTATCGAGAAGAAGCAACTGATAGCTTGTTGTTGCAGCCAAACAAAATCACTGGAAAGAAACGAAGTCTGGAACACTATGATCCTTTGAAAATGGAAGCATCTGATTCTGAAGATTTCTCTCATGAAAATGAACTATATCATCAAGATACACCGAATCTTGAAACCCTTAGTGATGATGATGGACCAGTAGATTATGAACCCTTGTTTTCTCCCAATGGTGAGTTGAAGTTCCAGGATGAAGAAGATGAGATTTTTGATAATATAAATCAAAAACCAGAGGAATTTTTCTTACGGGAAGAAATGCCTCAGATGGCTCCTGCCCCAGAAGTCTTTGATCCCAGGCCAGCTATGCCACGGCAGAGCTATCCTCAGAATTATCCTCAAAATTATCCCGATTCATGGCAACCGCAGTATCCTTCTAATGATGTGGCCATGCCGAGGGATTTTACTAACGATTCCCTGCGGATGGAAGATGATGGAGATATTCCCTTTGCGGAATCCATAGAAGAAATTGATGAGGATTTGGTACCTTTAGATGAAATGCAAGAGGAATTTCCTTGTGAAGAACCGCTGGAGGAAGTATATGAAGAGGATGCTTCTTTAGCGGAGTTGTCTCCTTGTGAAGAAGAAGAGTTTCTGGAGGAAGAGTTCTTGGAGGAAGAAATGCCTCAAGAGATGGATTCTTTTCAAGAGACAGAAGATCTCGTTGAAGAATTGGAGCCTTCTGAAGAGACGGAATCCTCTCAAGATGTATCACAGGAAATCGATAGCCTTATGGACAGTCTTTCTCAGCCAGAAGATAACACCCACCTTGTGGCTCTTTTTCAGGCTCTCAAAGGATTGTGCCAGTATCTTCCTGAAGAAGAAAAAGAAGACTTTAATGCCAGCATGAAACCTTTGCAAATGGAGTATATTATCAGCAGATTGGCTGGAAAGCCTGGATTGATGGCATTGGCAGAAAATATTCGGGAAAAGGGCTTGGTGGAAGTGCCTGTTGAACGATACGATATTGTAAAGGGTTTTCACGAAACGACAGCTTCCGCCCGAGTGATGAATGTAATGCGGTCCTTGGTACAGCAGCTTCCCGACAAGGAGAACTCTGTTTCTTTGGATGATTCCTTGCAGCATTTGCTGGATCGATTGTCTAAGATTTAATTCTAGTACAGCTTTTGAGGTATAAGCAAAAAAGAGCGAGGTTTCCCTCGCTCTTTTTTATTGCCTTCCTATAAACGGATAATTCTGGCCTTTGTGAGAACTTCATTTCCCTCTGGGGTAATGAGGATGTCGTTTTCCAGTCGGCAACCACCAAGTTTTGTGTCGTAAAGGCCGGGCTCTAGGGTTACCACCATGCCAGGGCGGAAGAGAGCCTCTGGTGGCTGGGTAGTGCGGACAGTGGGCCACTCGTGGGCTTCAAGTCCATAGCCGTGTCCCAGGGAATGGGGCATGGTACGACCAGCTTGGGCAAAAATATCATCTACAATTTGAGCTGCATCTTTTATGGCTCGGCCGTTCTTGTATTTTTCCAAGGCTGCATCGTAGGCTTGTTGCACCAGTTCCAGCTGCTTTTCCTGCTCTGGAGTAAGGGGCCCCTTTGCAAAGGTAAGCGTAACATCGCTGGTGTAGCCTTCCACCACCACACCAAAGTCCAGAATGGAAAGACCCGTTGCAGGAAAGGCTCCTGCGGTGTAGGGAGGAAAGCAGTGAATGCCAAAGCTTCGCTCAGGTCCTG
>JAZQSR010000083.1:0-48121 GCA_045630225.1 Treponema sp.
ATTTACAAGGAAGATATAGTGATTTTTTCCTAAAAGAAAATTCTCAAATAGAGGGTATGATAGAAAATCTTGAGCAATGGATTGTTCGTAATTTATTGTGGGTGAGTCTCTTTCGTGAATTTCCAATATTATTTAAGCCGATAATATATTATAATGGAACTTATTTTAATCCTGAAACAGTTGACTATTCCACAGATTTCTTAGACTGGTATTCATGTCTAACTGCCTTGCCTGCCATCTCATCATTTAATGCTTTTCAGGGGGCATTTATCATGATAACCAATGAAGTTACACATACAATTTGGGACAATGATAGTAAATTACCTTTTAATAAAGAGGTTTTACTTTCTTCTACAGATCCTCATTACAAAGAAAATTTTGGGGCATTACTTGCACTAGGAGAGTGGTTTTCTTTGATGAAGTTGCATGATGTTTATAATAATACAAGAATTATTATTGTATCTGATCATGGCATAGGATCGGGTGTAATGGAACGAGAGTTGTTTGATACGTTTAAAATAGATGATGGATCTGGATATTCTAAGAATTCATTTCGTTCTTTGTTGTTATATAAAGACTTTGATGCTGAAGGGGGCATCAAAACAGATATGACTTTTATGTCTACAGCTGATGTTCCAGTTCTAGCATTGAAAGAAATTGTACAAAATCCAATAAACCCTTTTACTGGAAAAAAATTAGATTCTACAATTAAATCATCTGGATTATATGTTACAACTGGTGGAGCTAGTGGACTTTGGAAACCTGAACACAGTAAAAGTGAGTATATCTTTACTGTGCCAGATAATTCATGGTACCATGTAAAGGACAACATCTTTGTAGATAGCAACTGGACGCAGGAGGTTCCACAGTGACGCAGTTTTTCTTATATATAGATCCCGGTACGGGAAGCATGCTCTTTTCCATTTTGATTGGTGCTATTGCCACCTTGTATTTTTTGGGAAGGGCGGCAATTCTTAAGGTAAAGCTCATGTTGGGAGCAAAAAAAGATGGGGTTGCCCTTACTGATAACAACTTTAAGCAGTATGTGGTGTACAACGAGGGAATGCAGTACTGGAACTTGTTCAAACCGGTGTGTGATGAGTTTGAGAAGCGGCAATTAGAGCTTACCTATTACACTTCTGCAGAAAAAGATCCTGTTTTTGAACAGGGGTACCAGTTTGTAAAACCTGAGTTCATTGGAGAGGGAAACAAGGCCTTTGTGCGACTGAACATGCTTTCTGCCGGCGTTGTGCTTATGACCACGCCAGGACTCAATGTGTACCAGCTCAAGCGTAGCAAGCGGGTTAAGCATTATGCTCATGTGGTTCATGCCACAGGTGATGCCACCTTGTATCGTCTTTTTGGTGTAGACTATTTTGATTCAGTGTTGCTGACAGGTGATTATCAGATGGCGGATATCCGTACCTTGGAAAGTCAGCGTGGAATTGCAACAAAGGAATTGGTAACGGTAGGTTGTCCCTATCTTGATGTATTACAAGAAAAAATTGCAGCCGTACCACCTGAGGAAAATCATCCCTTTACTGTTTTGGTGTCTCCTTCTTGGGGTGCAGCTGCCTTGCTATCACGCTATGGGGAAAAGCTTTTGGATCCCTTGGTGGATACTGGCTGGCGTATTATTATTCGTCCCCATCCCCAGTCAAAGAAGTCTGAATCAGAGCTTTTAACTCGGCTGGAATCTCGATACAAGGATAAGTCCAATGTGGAATGGGATTATGAGCGGGATAATATTTATGCCATGAAGAAATCGGACATCATGATTTCCGACTTTTCTGGAATTATCTTTGACTACACCTTCCTGTGTGATAAGCCTGTGATGTACTCTGTTGGTCAGATTGATTTACGGCCCTACGATGCCTACGATATCAACGAAGGTAAGGACTTGTGGCAGTTTAAGATTTTGGAACGCATGGGAATTGCCTTGGAAGAATCTGACTTTGGTAGGATTCGGCAGGTGATTGAATCGGTAAAGGACAATCCCCAATTGGCTGCTGCTCGTAAAGAGGCTAAGGATGCTGCCTGGATGTATCAAGGAAATGCCGGCAAAGAAATTGTAGACTTTATGGCGAAGAAGGCTTCAACCTGATAAATAACTCTCTAGATACAAGTATGGAGTCGTCAAATCTAATATGAAGTAAGATTCATTTTAGGTTTGGCGATTTTTTTTGAAAAAAAATATAATAGCAACTTGTTCAATTTATGCTAATCGTGTTATATTTTTGAACGTAATTGAATTTGGCAGGTTGATTTTATGTCCGAAAATAAGTTGAAAATAGAAGGATTGAACAAATCCTTTGGTTCAAAGCTCGTTTTGAAGAACTTGAATTTCCAGATAGAAGGAGGAGAATTTCTTTCCATTTTGGGACCTTCTGGATGTGGAAAAACCACCTTATTGAGAATCCTCATTGGTCTGGAGCGTGCTGACAGTGGTGTTGTCCTGAAGGATGGAATTGATATCACTGCTTCTCATCCTTCAAAGCGGGGAATGGGAATTGTTTTCCAGAACTACGCCTTGTTTGAAAATATGACTGTATTGCAAAATGTGGAATATGCCTTGCTTCGTGATAAGGAACGCCGTAAAACTCAATCTGTAACAGAGATTCGCAGCCTTGCAGAAAGAGCCATTGCTGATGTAGGGTTATCAGACCACCTTAGCAAACGGCCTGCCCAGCTTTCTGGTGGACAACAGCAACGAGTTGCCATTGCTCGTACCCTTGCCATGAATCCTGAAATCATTCTTTTTGATGAGCCCATGAGTGCTTTGGATGTGGATACTCGGTTGGCTCTCCGTTCAGAGCTTAAGCGAATTCAAAATGCTTATGGAAGCACCATGATTTACATTACTCATGACCAAGAAGAAGCCTTTGCCATGTCTGACCGAATTATGGTAATGGATTCCGGTATCATCCACCAGCTAGATACACCAGAAAATATCGTGGCAAATCCAGCTGACGATTTTGTATCTTCCTTTGTGCTCAACAATTTGAAGATTAAGCTAGATTCCTTAATCAAGTATGTTAGGTAAGCCTATGTTCCGTCGTGCTAATTCCTTGGACAGCGGTAGAACTGTAGTTACAAAAACGCTATTGGCCACCTTCTTTGTGGCGATGGTGATTCTGCCCCTCGGTGTCATGCTGAGCTATTTGTTCCGTGTGGATGCAGGTAAGTTAGTAACATCTCCTCAGTTTACTTCAGCCTTAAAAAATTCACTGGTATCTACCTTGGTGGCAACTCTTATTTCTGTGGCTGTGGCTTATGTGCTGGCACTGTGTGTTACTCGTACTCAGGTAAAGCATAAAACCATCATAACGGTATTGTTAACCTTGCCTATGCTGATTCCTTCTGTATCTCACGGTATGGGATTGATTCTTTTGTTTGGTTCCAATGGCTTGATTACAACAACCTTAGGATTAAGTTCCTCTATCTACGGTTTTCAGGGAGTTGTGCTGGGGTCTGTTATGTACTCCTTTCCCGTGGCTTATTTGATGATTTCAGATATTCTGCGGTATCAAGATTATACTCCCTACGAGGCTTGTAAAGTATTGAATCTCCGAGGCTGGGCACAATTCAAGGCTGTAACCTTGCCTTATTTAAGAAAACCTATGATTTCTGTATTTTTTGCCACCTTTACCATGATTGTTACAGATTATGGTGTTCCTTTAATGATTGGTGGAAAATACATGACACTCCCAGTGCTGATGTATCAAGAAGTAATTGGATTGTTGGATTTTGGAAAGGGTGCAGTCATTGGTGCCTTCTTCTTAATTCCTGCGGTAATAGCTTTTATCCTTGATCAAATGAACAAGGATAAGGCTGCTACTACCTTTACAAAAAAGCCATTCCCTTCTCATGTCTCACCTGTGCTTCTTGGCTTGTCTTATGTTATTTGTATTGTTGTTACCCTGTTTGTTTTGTTGCCAGTGTTGTCCTTCATTGTTCTCAGTGTTATCAAGAAGTATCCTATCAACATGACGTTTACCTTGAGTCATATTCTTAAAACCTTAAATACTGGTGGCCTGCAATATTTAGGAAATTCTTTGCTTATTGCCTTGTTCACTTCTGTGATAGGAACAATTTTTGCCTTTACTACTGGTTATTTTTCTTCCCGGTCAAAGGGAAAGGCTGCTAAGTTCCTGCATATGATGGCAATTACTGCTTTGGCTATTCCAGGACTAGTACTTGGTTTGTCTTATATGCTCTTTTTCAAGGGAACCTTTCTGTATGCCACCTTTGCTATTCTGATTTTAGTAAATATCATGCACTTTTTTTCTTCTCCCTATTTGATGGCTTACAATTCTTTTTCTAAAATCAATGTGAATTTGGAATCTGTAGCTCAAACCTTGGGTATTGGAAGACTGATGCTGGTGCGAGATGTGTTTATTCCTCAGATGCGAGGAACGATTTTGGAAATGTTTTCCTATTTCTTCGTTAATTCCATGATGACAATTTCTGCGGTATCCTTCCTTGCTACTGCTTCTAACAAGCCTTTATCCTTGATGATAAACTTGTTTCAGGCTCAGATGGTGGTAGAAGGTGCTGCCTTTGTATCGCTGGTAATATTAACAGTAAATATTTTGATGAAATTTATTGTCTATCTTTTGAATAAAAAACTCAAAGGATAAATTTAGGAGGAAATAATGTTATTGTTCAAGGAATTTGAAATTTTACGTGTTTCTGAATCTGAGAAGGAACGTCTTTCTCAAAGAGGTTTTTCAAAAAAGACAGGTTTATCTGTTGGAACAATAAATGCCACCATCCTGCAGCTGGAAGAAAAGGGCCTTTTGGCAGATGGGATAATTACTCAGGCAGGACTTGAAGCCTTGGAGCCATATCGAGTAAAGCGGGCCATCTTCATTGCTGCTGGCTTTGGTTCTCGCATGGTTCCCATCACCTTGAATACACCTAAGCCATTGGTTCGGGTGAAAGGCGAGCGAATTATTGACTCCATTTTGGATGCAGTTGTGGCAGCAGGGATAGAAGATATTGTTGTTGTTCGTGGCTATCTTTCTGAGCAATTTGATCAGTTGTTGTATAAGTATCCAAACATTAAGTTTGTGGAAAACCCTGCTTATAACGAAGCAAATAATATTTCTTCTGCCATGTGCATCCGTTATCTTTTGGGCAACTCTTATGTTTGTGAGGGAGATATTCTTTTACACAACCCCAAAATTATTCAGAAATATCAATATCAGTCAAACTACTGTGGAATCAAAGTGGATAGAACTGATGACTGGTGCTTGTTTGAAAATAAGGGGCGAATAACTGGTGTTGCTGTTGGTGGGGAGAATTGTCACCAGATGATGGGAATCTCCTACTGGACAGAGGATGATGGAAAGCGACTAGGGGACTGTATCAAAAAGGTGTATGAAATGCCTGGTGGAAAGGAGCGTTACTGGGATCAGGTAGCATTACAGTACTTTGTAGATGACTTTAATATTGCTATTCGTGAATGTACAGCTGAGGATTTTATCGAAATTGATACCTTTAATGAGTTAAAGGCAATCGATAGAGTTTATGACGTTTAATAAGGAGAATTTGTATGAAGAAATTGAAATTAGTTTTGTTAGGTTTAGTTTTACTTGTAGTTTTAACGAGCTGTGGAAAGAATGGTACAAACATTGTAATCTATTCATGTACAGAAGATTATAAAAATGAGTTTTATCTGGCAGAATTACAAAAGCAGTTCCCTGATTATAATTTTACCTTGGATTATCAGGGAAGTGGGCCTGCTGCAGCAAAGCTAAAGGCAGAAGGATTGCAGACTCAAGGTGATATTTTGTTGTCTTGGGAATATACTTATCTTGATATGCTTACGGATTATTTAGCTGATGTATCATATTTTGATACATCAATGTATCTTGACGATATGCTATCACCTTCCAAAAGATATGTACCAGAATGCAGAAATTCTGGTGCAATTGTTGTGAATACAGAATTACTTGCAGAAAAAGGACTTTCTGAACCTAAGTCATATCAAGATTTACTAAAACCTGAATATGAGGGGCTCCTTTCCATGCCTAATCCTAAGAGTTCAGGTACGGGATATATGTTTTTGCGAGTTCTAACAAATGCATGGGGTGATGAAAAAACTTTTGAATATTTTGACGGTTTTGCAAAAAATATTGTTCAATTTACCTCTTCTGGATCAGGGCCTATCAATGCTCTAGTTCAAAAAGAGGCCGCTATTGCCTTAGGAATGACTGCTCAAGCTGTTACCATGATAAATGAAGGGGCACCACTAAAAATATTGTTTTTCGAAGAAGGAGCACCTTTCTCTCAATATGGCCATGCTATGACAAGAAAGGCAGAAGGCCGAGAAGATTATGATAAGCTTAAGGAAGTATTTGATTATTTGGTAAAGGTTGTAACTCCTGCCTGTGATGCCAAGTTCTTCCCAGAACAGGTTTTTGTAGACAAGGTTTTTTCTCTTCCCAACTATCCAGAAAACATTCCCTACGGAGATATGAGCAACAATTCCACCGAGGAAAAAACTCGCCTCCTAGAAAAATGGATGTACTAACATCCTAGAACAATCAACCTTCAGCCAGCTTGGAACCACCCAGCTGGCTTTTTTTATGTGTCAATTATGATTTATTTGACGGCATTATTACCAAATAAAATTGACAATACGTATAATTTATACGTATAATTAAGGGTGGGGGATTATGACAGCCAAGGAATTGATAAAAAAATTAAAAGCAGATGGGTGGATTGAGGTGAGGCAAATAGGAAGCCATAAGCAATTTAAACATCCATCAAAGTCAGGCCTTGTAACGCTTCCATTTCATAATGGAGACATAGCCCCTGGAACATTGAATAGTATTTTGAAGCAAGCGGGATTAAAATAGGGGGTGTTTTGTGGATAAAGTATCGTATTTATCAATTATGGAAAAAGCTGATGATGGATACAGCGTTTATTTTCCTGATTTACCTGGTTGTATTTCTTGGGGAAAGGATTTGGAAGAAGCACAGATAAATGCCAAGGAAGCCTTGGACTTACACCTCTTTGGTCTTGTGGAAGAAAATGAAAATATACCAGAAGCCTCCAAAACTGTTGATATACAAAATGCAACAGATATTATTTGCTTGATAACGACCTATCCTCAAATTTTCAGAGATAATTTTGAAAACAAAAAGGCGAAAGTTAATGTTACCATTCCCAATTGGCTAAAAAATCAGGCTCTTTCAGAAAAAGTGAATTTCAGTCAAGTACTAGAAATTGCACTAAAAGAGCTACTGGGGACAAAAGCCGTAAACTGAGTGCAAGCAGTAGCGGGTATCCCCCTCTACAAAGTGGTGAGCTCTCTCGCCATCCCCGCCTTCTTTTACATTTAATCTTTCTATGCTATACTGCTATTATGAAAACTCACGCAATGCATCGCCTGCAGGAATCAGGCATTATCAACGGTCCGTTATGTGTGGGGCTGGATACAGATCCCAGCTATCTTCCCAAGTCTGTGCTGGAGGCATACAGTTCTCCTGCCCAAGGGGTGTTGGCTTACAATAAGGCCATTATCCAGCGGCTTGTTTCTGCCAGTGGTCCTGCTTTGGCTGGGTGCTGCAAGGTGCAGATTGCCTATTACGAGGCTATGGGACTTGAAGGATTAAAGGCCTATGCTGAAACTCTGCGTCTGGTTCGAGATGCGGGTTTACCTGTAATTGCGGATATTAAGCGTGGTGACATTGCGGACACTGCCAAGGCCTATGCTCGTGCCCATTTTACTGGGGATTTTGAAGCAGATATAATTACCATTAATCCCTACATGGGCTTTGATACCTTGGAGCCCTTTACTGAATATGCCCATCAGGATAAGGGTGGTAAGGGAATGTTCGTGCTGCTACGGACCTCCAATCCTGGCATGGTGCATATCGAAAAGCTTACCTTGGACAAGTCCATTGCTGGATTTGAAGGAGAGGTGGTACTTGATAGAGTCGGTGGCGAATTAAATCGACTGGAAAAACTGTTCAAGGAAGAATATCCTACTGCTGGCTGTTCTCCTGTGGGAGCTGTAGTGGGCTGTACCGAGGAATCTGACGCTCGTCAGCTCCGAGATGCCTATCCTGACATCTATTTCTTAATTCCTGGCTACGGTGCTCAAGGTGGTGCTGCTCGAATTGCTGCTACCTTGCTGGACAAAGCTGGTGGTACCGTCAATTCCTCCCGTGGCATTCTCTGTGCCTGGAAAAAGGACGAAAAGCTAGCCCAAAAGGCTGCTGAAAATAAGCTCACCGTAGAAGATATTGCTGATTCAGCTGCCGCCGCCGCTGCAGAATCCAAGGCTGACTTGTTGAATGCTGTTAAACTACTAAAAGCCTAAATCACAATCCCCATTTCAGCTTTGAGGTGGGGATTTATTCTATATTTTTATTTACAAGGAGTTACCATGTCCTGTTCTGATATTGAGCCAATTTTTACTCACGCCCAAACTGTAAGCTGCAAGGAAATTCAACCTAATATCTACGAGGTAAAGCTGGTGTATAATCCTTCTGCAGAAAGTGGAAATGAAGAAATCGTTCATTTTGTGGAACCAGGTCAGTTTTTTATGCTACGGCGGGAGCCTTCTCAGGTGCTTTTGGCACGTCCCATTAGTGTGTACTGGGCAGAAGTCATTGACCAGCAGTGGCAGGTAACCTTCTTGATTTTGTTAAAGGGACAGGGAACACAAGAGCTTTGTTCTCTTTCCCCCGGTGACAAGGTTTCCATCATCGGGCCTTTGGGAAATACCTTTCCTGAGCCAGAGGTGGTGATAAATAAAAAGGCTGCTGATAGAGAAATTTGTATTGTAGGTGGTGGCATTGGTGTGGCTCCTGTGGCTGGTTTTGCTGCAACCTTGCCTGAACAAAGCTACGATTTTTACGCTGGCTTCAAAAGTGGCAGCTATGGCTTGGAAAAACTGAAGGCAAAAAATCTTGTTGTTACCACCGACGATGGCTCTTGCGGAATTAAAGGCATGATTCCCCATGTGCTAGATGCTGTTACATTGAAAAAAGCTGGCTATCTGGTGGTGTATGCCTGTGGACCAGAGCCACTTTTGACCTATGTGCAGGAGATTTGTCGTGAGGCAAATGTTCCCTGCTACTTGAGCATGGAATCTGCCATGGCTTGTGGAATGGGAGCCTGTCTTGGTTGCACCATTGCCACCACCGAAGGAAATCGCCGTTGCTGTGCAGATGGCCCTGTGTTCCCTGGTGAGATCATCTTGTTCCCTAAAAAAGCTCCTGCAAAAAAAATCGAGGTAGTGAAAAAGGATGAGGATTCTTCAGTAGCTTCTGAGCCAGACCTGCGGGTAAAAATTGCCGGTGTTGAATTTGCTAATCCTGTAATTGCTGCCTCTGGAACCTTTGGCTACGGTAGCGAATATCGGCCTATTCTAGAGGTGAATCGATTAGGTGGCATTTGTTCCAAGGGCTTAACCTTGGAGGGTCGACCAGGAAACGGTGGAGTCAGGCTCAAGGAAACAGCTGGGGGCATTATCAATTCCATTGGTTTAGAAAATCCCGGTATCAAACACTTTGTGGACCATGAGCTTACCCAGATGCGGCAGCTTTCTCCAGTGACCATTGCCAATCTTTCTGGCTCCACCATTGAATCCTATGTGGAAGGCGCCAAGCTTTTGGCTCAAGCTGCCGTTCCCATGATTGAGCTGAATATTTCTTGCCCCAACGTAAAGGCGGGAGGAATGGCCTTTGGCTTGGAGTGCAATGCCGCCTCTGCTGTTACCGCCGCCGTGCGAGAAGTTGCTCCAAATATACCTTTGATGGTAAAGCTTTCTCCCAATGCCCCCGACTTGATTGGTGTAGCAGATGCAGTACGCCAAGCTGGTGCCGATGCCTTAAGCCTTATCAATACGGTGCAGTCTATTTCCATCGACATTTACAAGGGGCGTCCCTTATTTGACAATGTGCGGGCAGGACTTTCTGGCCCTGCAGTAAAGCCCCTTGCCCTGCGAATGGTTTTTGACTTGGTGCAGTACTTGAACAAGCTACCAGAATCACAGCGGATTCCCGTGGTGGGCTTAGGCGGTATTAGCTGCTGGCAGGATGCAGTGGAGTTTATCATGGCAGGAGCAAGTGCCATTCAGGTGGGCACTGCCACCTTTGCCAATCCTCGCTGCATGACAGAAATCATCGATGGGCTTGCCGCCTTTATGAAGGAGCGAGGCTACCAGAAGCTTGATGATTTCCGTGGGCTAGCTCAGCTCTAAGGGAAGTATTTTTAAGATTGATTCCACATATAATTTTATGTATAATTATATGTGGAGGCATCTATGACTACCTTTGCACGAAATGAAATAATTTCATCAACTACTGTTGTCCGTCAGTTTTCTTCTCTTATACGGAGTCTACTTTCTCATGAACGTCAAAAAATTGGTGTTATCAGAAATAATGAGATGGAGGCGGTAATTCTTTCTGTGGATGAGTATGAGCGACTTCATACTCAGGCTCAAAGAGCTGAATACATGGAATTGTCTACGATTATTAGCCAACGTAAAGAAACTCCTGCTTCATCCTATATTCCTTTTGAAGATGTTTTGAAAAAAGCTGGAATTACTGGTAATGAATTATAAAATTCTTTTCCATCCCGAAGCTGAAAAAGAATTTTTTCAGCTAGACAATCGCGTACGAATTCTTGTTTCTAAACAATTGATGAAAATAGCAACGAGTCCCTTGTTGGGAGAAGAATTAGGCAACAAACACGGTTACAATTTGGCTGGATATAGGAAAATGTACGTGGACAATAAGCGAATTCGGATTGTGTATTTTGTTCAGCAGGAAAATATTCTCGTAAAGGTGATTGCCATTGGCAAACGAGATAGTTTTGATGTATACAAAACAGCTAGTGAAAGGCTGGCTCAGGTTTAGAGAGTCATGATGTATAATTCTATTGTAGAAGGAAAATTTATTCGCAGGCCAAACCGTTTTGTGGCAGAGGTGGAGATTAAGGGAAGGCAGGAGACGGTTCATGTAAAGAACACGGGGCGGTGCAAGGAGCTCTTGTTGCCAGGTTCCACGGTGTATCTGGAGGAAAGTGATAATCCCAACCGCAAAACACGCTACGATTTGGTGGTGGTGCACAAGGAGGGCCTTGGCTTGGTGAACATGGATAGCCAGGCTCCCAACAAGGTGGCCAAGGAATGGCTTAAAGCTCAGGGTTTTTCTTTGGTAAAGGCTGAATATAGCTACGGCAAGTCTCGAATCGATTTTTACATGGAAGGCCAGCCCCAGTGTGAGTTTTGGAGTGAGGCTACTTTTCCCGACTACAATCCCGCTGACCAAACTGAACAAGCTGAGGTTCCCCGTTACTTGATGGAGGTAAAGGGCTGCACCCTAGAAATTGATGGTGTAGGCTATTTCCCCGACGCTCCCACAGAACGGGGAGTGAAGCACTTGCAGGAATTAGCCGCTGCAGCCTCCTTGGGGTTTCGGTGTATTGCTGCCTTTGTAATTCAAATGGAAGGCATAAAAGAAGTGCGAGCCAATGTAGAAACCCATCCAGAGTTTGGACAGGCCCTCCAATTGGCTCGTAAGGCTGGTGTACAGGTGTTGTTTCTCTGTTGTGCTGTAAAACCAGATGAATTGATTATTCAGCAGGCTCTGTGGGACGACGCTGCATCACCCCTTCGGTGTAACCGCTAAGAACTTGAGCTCCCTCTTGATTGTGAATTTCAATCTGTATTTCCACAATGCCCTTGGTGGCACTTGTTTCTGTGGTTTTAGACACCCAGAATCTTCCCGTCAGGCTGTCTCCTGCATAGACTGGTCGTAGCCACTCCATCTTGGTGGCCTTTCCTGCCACCAGCTCGTCCCCAAAGGGATTGAGTTTCATAAAAGGACCCCAAACAGCCATGTAGGTCAGGACACCCGGAGCAATAATTTCTTTAAAACGAGTGTTTTTGGCATATTCATCATCAAAGTGAATGGGATGGGGATCGTACTTCATGGTAAAGTCCAGCAATTCTTCTCGGCTGATGGTAACAGGCTCTGTCTTCCATTCCAGGCCGACGGTATATTCTTCTAAATACATCTTTGTTCCTCTTGTATGTTTTTATTGGATTACTTTAAATCTTCCAGACGACCGTGACGTTCATAGCGTGTAACTCGGGAAGCCTTGTTGTTTTCGTCTACAAAGACGACACGGGGAGGATTGGCCTTCAGCTCCTCTGGAGTCATTTGGGCATAGGTAATGATGATAACTTTGTCTCCCACAGATACAAGTCGTGCAGCAGCTCCATTCAAACAGATGATGCCGCTATTTCTTTCTCCTGCAATGACATAGGTTTCCAATCTTGCACCATTGTCAATGTCTACGACCTGTACCTTTTCATATTCAAAAATACCAGCCTCTTCCATCAAGGCTTCGTCGATGGTAATGCTCCCAATATACTGCAACTCAGCCTGGGTTACAGTGGCACGGTGGATTTTGCTTTTTAATCCAAAAATTTGCATGTATTTCTCCTTATTTAATGGCTCCGTTTCCTTGGAGCATCTTGTTACACTTCTACAATAAAATTGTCGATGAGTCTTGTTTTGCCGATAAAGACTGCCATTGCCACCAGCACCTGACCTTGGAGGGTATCTATGGGCTGAATGGTGTCCATGCTCACTGCTTCCACATAGTCAATGCGGGCTAGGGGTTCGCTTTCCAAGGAAGCTTTCATGGCGGCGAGCAGTTGACTTGCAGAACGAGTTCCCTGTTGAACCATCTGCTGTCCCAACTGGATTGTCTTGCTGAGGATGAGGGCAGCCTGTCGCTCTTCCGTGTTCAGGTACACGTTTCGTGAGCTTCGAGCCAGTCCGTCTTCTTCTCGGATGATGGGGCAGCCTACAATTTCAATGTCCATATTCAAGTCAGCAGTCATTCGCTTGATAACGGCTAGCTGCTGGGCATCCTTCTGTCCGAAAAATGCCTTGTCTGGGGTAACGATGTTGAACAATTTTGTCACCACGGTACACACTCCCCGAAAGTGAATGGGGCGAGACTTACCGCACAATTCCTTGGTAAGGCCGGTCATGTCTACAAAGGAGCAAAATCCAGGATTGTACATTTCTTCCACAGAAGGATGAAAAATCAAGTCTACTCCCAAGGATTCACAGAGGCGAGAGTCGGCCTCTAAGTCACGGGGATAGGTGCTTAAATCTTCGTTAGCACCAAACTGCATGGGGTTTACAAAGATGCTCACCACTACTTTTTGGCAGCTTTCCTTTGCCTTCTTCATCAAGCTGGCATGGCCGTCGTGAAGGTAGCCCATGGTGGGTACCAGACCGATGGTGTAGCCTTGGCGACGCCATTCTTTGATAGTGTTTCGTGTTTCTTGTATGGTTTTTGCGATTGTCATGATTTCCTCCGATTTAGTAGAGCTTTTCCAGAACGTCATCTGAGATAGCAAATTCATGTTCTGGTGCTGGGAAGGTTCCATCCTGCACTGACTTGCAATATTCAGCAAAGGCGGCCTTCATGGTTTCTCCCACAGTGGCAAAGCAACGAACAAACTTTGGGGTAAAGTCTGAATACATGCCCAGCATATCTTGGTAAACAAGAATCTGACCGTCACAGCCCTTTCCTGCTCCAATGCCGATGGTGGGAATGGAGATGCTTTCACTTACCATTTTCGCAAGCTTTGCAGGAACACATTCCAGTACCACGGCAAAGGCTCCCGCTTCTTCCACAGCACGGGCATCTTCAATAAGCTTGCGGGCAGCGGCCTCACTTTTTCCTTGAACCTTGAATCCACCAAATGCGTTGATTGACTGTGGAGTTAATCCCAGGTGGGCCATAACAGGAATGCTGGCAGCAGTAATTGCCTTGATTTGTGGACATACCTCAGAGCCTCCTTCCAGCTTGATTGCAGAAGCTCGTCCTTCTTTCATCAGGCGGCCAGCATTGACCACTGCGTCATAAACACTTGTTTGGTATGACATAAAGGGCATGTCGATGATAACAAGGGCGTTCTTTGCTCCTCGTGCCACTGCTGCTCCGTGGTGAATCATATCTTCCATGGTAACGGAGATGGTGTCCTCATATCCCAGCATTACGTTGCCCAGTGAATCTCCCACTAGGATTCCATTGATGCCAGCTTCATCCATAAGTCGAGCAGTTGAATAGTCATAGGCTGTAAGCAAGCAGATTTTTTCTCCTTTTTGCTTTGCCTCCCGAAAAGATACAACGGTATTTTTCATTTTTTCCTCCTTATTGTAATGTGGACAATATCCTGTCCACGGTAATCTTAGCTATTGGTGCAGTTCCCGGTGTCGGCACTGGGCTCTGCATGATGGTTTAGTTCTGTCTGCAATGCCTGGCAGATTCCAGAATAATCCCGCTGGGGATTTTTTTCCTGAGCGAGTTCCACCAGCTGCAAGGACAGGAGCCGGTAGATTTCAGCTTCCCTGCCAGTCAGGGCTTCTAGGTGGTGCTGTACTGTAGTGGCATCACCTCGTTCTACAGGCCCAGTTAATGCCTGGGTGCAGCCATATTCCAATATGTTGTGGACATTGCCAAGGAATAGGGGAGCAAGGGCCTTTTGTGCAAAATCCTGATGCAAGTTGCAGTGTTGCAGCAATGTAATGGCGGTGTGATAGAGTCCCACCACAAGGTTGCTTGCCATGACTGCCGCTCCGTGGTAGATAGTTTTCTTTTCTGAAGAAATGGTTTCCACTGGATTGCCGCATTGTGCAATAATTTGACTTAGTAGCTGGGAACAAGAGCCTTCTACAGTAAAACATGCTTGGGAAAGTGCCTTGTAGCCAGTAAATCGGTGATTCACGGCACAAATGGGGTGAAGGGATGCGGTTCCTGCACAATGGGGCTCAAGGTGAGCGAAAACCTGAGATGACAGGGCTCCACTACAGTGCACTAGGTAGGTATCTTGAAAACAATCGGGATGGACATCGTGAAATAAATTGTGAATGGAGCCATCTGGCACGGTACAAAAAATCAGGGTGCTGTTTTGCAGTACTTCCTGAATGGTGGAAAAACATTTACTTTGGGTGAATTGAGCCGCTTCTTGTGCGGACTGAAGAGAGCGACTGTAATAGCCTGAAAGGGAAAATCCATTCTGGGAAAAATACTTTCCCAGGGAACAACCGACTTTCCCTGCCCCTATAAAACCTATTGTCATGGAACCCTCCTTCTTACGCTAGTATTGTGGCTTTCCACATATACTGCCGAGGGCATTGTGTTTTGGGTCATACTGTATCCTTAGGTATGGTTTCTTGCGAATACCATCCGAGGTGGAAATATATCAAATAATATCAAAAAAAACAAGTTTTATGCAGAGGGCTTAGCCAAGAAATCCAAAGGCTGGTTCCACCTTTAGGCTTTCGATAAATATCCAAATCAAAAAGCCACACAAAACAAGCTTTAGACCAGTTCCCAGCAGAAAGCCTAAAAATGCACCGCTGGCAGACTTTATTGCCCGCTTCATGTCACGATTATCGTGGATAAGCTCTCCTACCAAGGCTCCTGCAAAGGGGCCCAGTACAATTCCCCAGGGGCCCACAAAGATACCCACAATTAAGCCGATGGTGGAGCCCCACATTCCCGCCTTGGAACCACCTGTTTTTTTTGTCAGGTAGATGGGAATCATGTTATCCAAGACGGAGATGATGGCGGTGGTAATACCAGTGGCCACCAACAATACTGTGGGAATATCGCAGTAATGGGAAAAATAGGCAGACAAAAGGCCCGCCCAAGCTAAAATCACTCCTGGTAAAACGGGAACCACGCAGCCCACTGTTCCAATCAGCAGGCAGATGGCTCCAAGGATTGCAAGAAAAACGTCAAACCCCACGTTTTGTATCCTTTTTCTTTCCCAAATATGCTTCACGCACCGTTTCGTTTTGCAACAATTCTTCTCCAGTGCCTTTCAGCACGATATGACCTGTTTCAATAACGTAGGCCAAGTCAGCAATTTTTAGGGCCATATTGGCATTTTGCTCAATCAACAAAATGGTAACACCCGCCTTGTTAATATCCTGGATAATGCTAAAAATTTGCTGCACAATCAGGGGAGCAAGACCAAGGGAAGGCTCATCTAGCATCAACAGCTTTGGTCGGCTCATTAGGGCTCGTCCTACAGCCAGCATCTGCTGTTCTCCACCGCTAAGGGTTCCTGCATATTGCCAAGAACGCTCCTGCAACCGAGGAAAAAGGCTATAAACCCACTCTAAATCTTTTTCGATTTCCTTGGTGTCCTTTCGGAGGTAAGCTCCGATTTTCAGATTTTCCTTTACGGACAGGTCGCTAAAAACACGGCGACCTTCTGGAGAAAGGGCAATACCTTCCTTGCAAATCTTGTGGATGGGAAGTCCTGCAATTTCCTTTTGATTTACCTTGATGGAACCTCTTTCTGCCTTTACGAGACCAGAAATAGTACGCAAAAGACTTGATTTTCCTGCTCCGTTGGCTCCAATCAAGGTAACAATCTTTCCCTCGGGAACTTCTAAATCAATACCTTGTAAGGCTTTAATTCCACCATAGGATACATTGAGGTTTTCTATCTTTAGCATTAGTTTTCTCCTAAATAAGCGGAAATTACCACAGGATTATTCTGTACTTCTTCTGGTGTTCCTTCTGCAATAAGGGCACCAAAATTCAATACGTAGACTCGGTCAGAAATATCCATAACCAAATCCATGTGATGCTCAATCATCAAAACTGTAAGATTGAAATCATCACGAATTTTTCTGATAAAGTCAGTAAGCTCCGCTGTTTCCTGGGGATTCATTCCTGCTGCAGGCTCGTCCAACAACAGCAAAGTTGGCTCCGTGGCCAAGGCTCGGGCAATTTCCAGTCGTCGCTGCAATCCGTAGGGCAGGCTGGTGCAAAGCTCGTCCTTTACCTCCAGCAAACCTAAAATCCCCAGCAATTCCAGTGCTTCTTCCCGTTGCTGCTTTTCTTCCTTGTGATTTAAGCGAAAGGTGGCAGAAAAAATATTGCTGCTTCGTCTCATGTGCTTGGCAATCAACACATTGTTGAACACAGACTGACTTTTCCACAGGCGAATATTCTGGAAGGTTCGGGCAATTCCTAGCTTTGTAATCTTATCAGGAGTGGGCTCAAGGGTTTTTGTGTAGTCACCTTGTTGCGTGCCACCGTAAAGCCGCTTCATTCTACCCTTGGGGAAATTTTCGATGATTTTTTTTCCGTTGAAAAACACCGCACCGTTGGTGGGGGCATACACTCCTGTAACTACGTTAAAGGCGGTGGTTTTTCCTGCTCCGTTAGGGCCAATGAGGGAAACAATTTCTCCCTTGTTTACTTCCAAGGAAAGAGAGTTTACCGCCACAACACCACCAAATTGCATGGTGATATTGTCCATTGTAAGAATATTGTTTGGTAAAATACTTCGTTCCATGGTTACTTTTCCTCCTCAGCACTCTGACTTACAGAATCTGTTGATGGGCTTGGGGCGGCAAGTTGCTTCTTTTTTGCAAAGCGACTTGGTAGCCCTTGAAGGAAGGCTTTAATTCTTGCAATGGAAAATTCCTTGTCTCCCATAATTCCCTTTTGGTAAAACAGAACGATGGCCATAATAACGATGGAAAAAACAACCTTTCGGAAGCCAGGTCGTAGCAGAGGCACGTGGAAGTTTCCAATAAAGAGGTTTGCATTGTCCAGGAATCGTAGCCACCACTCAGAGCAGGCAATAAACAGGAAGGAAGAAATGCAACTTCCAGTAACGCTACCAATTCCACCAATAACCACAATCAAAAGGATTTCGTAGGTCATGGCAGACTTGAACTGACTGGCTTGGATGGTAGTCTGGAACATGGCCAGCAAGGCACCAGAAATTCCTGCAAAGAAGGAGCTGATAATAAAGGCCAGTCGCTTGTGGTGGGCAAGATTAATTCCCATGGCTTCTGCTGCCACTTCATCGTCACGGATAGCCTTAAATGCTCGGCCATAGGTGGAATTAATCAGCAGCATAATGAGGGCAATACAAATACCTGCCACCGCAAAGGGAAAGAGGGTACTTTTGAACACGGGATATTTTCTCAGCAGGTTGGAACCGTTGGTAATGGCTCCCAATTTATCCCACTGGAAGATTGCTCGAATAATTTCTGCAAAGCCCAAGGTGGCAATGGCAAGGTAGTCACTTTTCAGCTTAAGCACTGGCAAACCAATGAGAAAGGCAAAGAGGGCGGCGGCACAACCTGCTAAAATTATGGCCACAGGAAAGGGCAGGGTAAACTGAATGATTCCACCGTCATAGTACTGGTACACCGCAGCTCGCTGGTCTTGGGGAATGGTAAAGATTGCGTAGGTATACGCACCAATCAGCATAAATCCTGCTTGTCCCAGGGAGAATAGACCAGTAAAGCCATTTAACAGGTTCATGGATACGGCAACCAGTGCATAGATGGCACCTTTTTTTAACACCGTAAAAAGCATGGAGGTTCTGGGAAGAATCTGCTCCAACACTGCAATAACAATAAACAGCAGGGCTAAAAGTATAAAGCCTACAATGAGATTCTTCTTATTATTAGTCTTTGTTAGGGTATTCACTGTAGCCTCCTTATACCTTGTCCGTGGTTTTTTCGCCAAAGAGACCAGTTGGCATGAACATCAGTACTCCAATCAGCAGCACAAAGGTAAAGGCGTCACTAAAGGTGGTCCAGCCTAAGCCCTTGATGATGTTTTCACAAATACCGATGATAAAGGCTCCGATTACGGCACCAGGAATAGAGCCGATTCCACCAAAAACGGCAGCAACAAAGGCTTTTAGTCCAGGCATAGCTCCTGCGGTGGGGGTAACACCAGTGTAATTGGAGAAAAACAAGATGGAGCCAATGGCGGCCAAAAAGGATCCAATGATAAAGGTGGTACTGATAACTGAGTTCAGCTTGATTCCCATAAGCTCTGCTGTTTCAAAGTCTCTTGATACAGCGCGCATTGCCATACCGATTTTTGTGTGCTTAATCAAAAACACGAGAGCAAGCACCAAAAGGATGGTTAAAAATGGCGTAATAATGGTAACTCGTTTTGTCATGGCTCCCATGATGCTCACTGTATCAGAAATCCATGGGATGGAAGGATAATACTGAGTCAAACCGCCTGTAACGTAGAGGGCCAGATTTTGCAAGAGATATGACATACCAATTGCAGAAATCATAATGGACATACGAGGGGCGTTTCGTAAAGGTTTATATGCAATCCGCTCCACTGCAAATCCTAAGATTACAGTAAAAATTATAGTCAAAGGAATAGAAATAAATAAGGGCAGCACTGAATGGGCATAAATCAAAATCAGTCCTGCTGCCATAAATACGTCTCCGTGGGCAAAGTTAATGAGACGCAAAATACCGTAGACCATGGTATAACCAATGGCAATGAGGGCGTACTGTCCTCCGGTGGAAATGCCCGCTAAAAGATAAGGCAAATTCTTTGTAACAAAATCCATGGATAAGTCCTTATGTGAGATTTTTAAATTTGAGGTTGTCTAAAACCTTAGACAACCTCAATTTAGAAAAGTCTTATTTTACTGACTGAACAGCAATAAAGTCCCACTTACCAGTTTCGTTGTTTACCTGCTTAACGTAGGCAACATCACGCTTGGCATCACCAATTTCATCAAACTCGATAAGTCCAGAAACACCAGTGTAGCTTACGCCAGGCAATGCAGCCTGAACATCTGCACCCTTGGTGGAACCAGCAGCCTTCAATGCCTCCAGTGCTACGTAGTAAGCATCGAATCCCATGGCAGATACAGCAGAAATCTCATCGTTTCCACCGTTGTTTGTCTTGGCGGTGGCGTTTGTGTTGATGTAGTTCCTGAATCCGTTAACAAAATCCAATACCTGTGGCTCCTGGCTTCCTTCTACGAAGAAGGTAGTAACGAAAATCTGTACGTTGGTGTCCTTTGCAGCAGCCAAAACTACGTTGGAGTCCCAAGTGTCACCAGCCAAAATAGGAATAGCCATTCCCTGAGTGCTAGCCTGCTCAATAATCAAACCAGCAGCTTCGATAGAAACGGGAGAGAAGAATACATCTGCACCCTGATTCTTTGCGTTGGCAACATAGGCAGCAAAGTCACTAGTTCCTTCGGGGAAGGTTTCAAATACAACCTCTCCACCAAGGGCTTCAAAGGCTTTGATAAAGTAGTTTACCAAACCAACGGAGTAGTCATCCCCTAGCTTGGCCAAGCAATATGCCTTCTTTGCAGCAAAGTTTTCTGTAGCAAAGTTAGCAAGAACAGTTCCCTGGAAGGGATCCAAGAAGCAGATGCGGAAGTAGTGGTCATTGCCCAAAGTTACCTGTGGGTTAGTACAGGTGATTCCAATGGCGGGAATTCCAGCATTTGCAAAGGTATCACTGGCAGCAATGGATACACCAGAACCATAGGAACCAACTACAACGGAAACACCCTTACTTACCAATTCAGAAGCGGCAGTAACAGCCTTATCGTTGGAAGATTCGTTGTCTACAATCTCCAACTGAACCTTGTATTCGGTATCACCAATTTTAACAGTGGGAGTTACAGTGTTTGCATACTGAACACCCAAGGTTTCCTGCTTTCCTCCAGCACCGTTATCTCCAGAAGCTGGCTCGTATACACCAATTTTTACAACAGGTGTCTTGTCGTTGCTACAGCCTACAAAAAGCATGGCCAATGCAGCAAAAACCAATGAAATTTTTTTCATTATTCCTCCAAAATGATTGAAAAAAAAGTTAGCCAATTATAACAGTTTTAAGGTATTTTGTAAATTTTAGGAGGAAAAATTTATGTGACTTTGATGAAAATGCTGTAAAATCAACTACTTACTCCACCCACACTGTGGGACAGAGGGGGGATGGGGTGGGGAAATTATTTTTCTTGATGGTAATGGGTGCCACACTGCACAATGTAAAGTTTGTCTTCATTGGTTGTATACACGAGACGATTGGCAGAATCTATACGTCGGCTCCAATACCCTGTCAATTCATGTTTCAAAGGTTCTGGCTGACCTCTCCCCTTATCCTTTCCATTACGCTCAATATCTTTGATAAGTTCATGGACCATTTTTATCAGTTTATACTGGTGATTGAGGAAAAAATTACAGTAATCCTTCCAAGCCACATCTGCCCAAATCTTTATCACTGAGGAATCTCCTTGAGTTCGTGCACTTGTCCTTTTCCGCCTTCAATCTGGGCAATGGCTTGTCGCAATACTTGCATATTTTCTTCGGAATAAATGAAGGGATCATCGGCAGCTTTTAGGGCAAAGGGCATACCGTTTTCTCTGATAGTTGCCTTTACAAAGGCCGTGATTGCGGTGGACACGTTCAGTCCCATGGAGTTGCAGATAGTTTCAAATAAAGTCTTGTCTGTATTTTCGATTTTTGCAGAAATTGTAGTCATAGTTAATACCTCTTACTACAATTTACTACAATCGATTGTATTCGTCAATGTCACCCCTCTCTCCACCCACACTGCGGGACAGAGGGGGAGTGGGGTTGGGAATTTAGGCTATTTGCTTGCAGTGAGGAATCTTTGCCAAGTCGTCAGCAAGTTTGTCTTGGGCTTCTCGTAAATCCAGCTCATTTTGCATATTGATCCAGAATCGGGAGCTCGTACCAAAATATTTTGCAAGGCGCAGGGCCATTTCCACCGTAACCTTCCTTTTACCATGGACGAGGTCGAGGATGGAACTTGTAGAAACTCCCAAATCCTTGGAAAGTCTGTAGGGTGTGATTCCTAAAGGTATAAGGAATTCTTCAAGTAAAATCTCTCCCACTGTGGGCAGGATGATTGTATCATCGATTGTATCATCAGTCATGCTTGTTCTCCTGTTAATGATAATCCGTGATTTTCACATCACAAGCTTCTCCATTATGAAACTTAAATTGTATTCTCCATTGATTGTTGATTCGTATGGAACAATAGCCTGAAAGATTGCCAATGAGATGTTCAAATTTATTCCCCGGAGGAATTTTTAGGTCATCCTCATTTTCCGCAGAATGAATGATAAGCAACTTTGTAAATGCCCGTCTTTGAATCTCTGGATGGATTTTAGCGGATTTTTTCCCCTGCCAGATTTTTTCTGTTTCGGAATCTGCAAAGTTCACAATCATACTTTAAGTATACTTCACTCAGATATATCTGTCAACAAGATATATCTGTAATAAAAGGAGAGTTGATCCACCCCTCACTCCACCCACACTGCGGGACAGCCGTGAATGGGATGGGTAAAAATCTGGAAGTTGCGATTGTATACCTGCTGTAGGTTTTCTGGAGTCATGACTTGTTGGGGTCTGCCGAGAAGGAGCTGGGGGAAATGCGACTGGTTTTCCCTAAGGCTGTGCCATGGCCGTAGCAGGGCGAGGGTTTGGGCAAAGGCAGCTGCTAGGTTAATGTCGTGAATGGACATAAGGACGGCAGTTCCCTGCTGTTGTGCTAGATCCTTGGTGGCTTGCAAAAGATCGTGTCGCAGGGCAAGGTCCAGGTTGGCAGCAGGTTCGTCTAGAAGCAGGACTTTTGGCTGCTGACAAAAGGAGCGGGCAATGCGGACTCGCTGGAATTCTCCCCCAGAAAGACTGTGAATTCTTCTATTTAATAGATGTTTTAATTGGAGTTGATTTGCTGCTTGCTGAGCGATATCCCTGTCTTGCTGAGAATAGATGCCTGAAAATCCCGTGTGGCAGTAGCGGCCAGTAAGAATCACATCCTGTACCGTAAAATTCCACAGGTTTGCTTCTGTTTGGCTCATATAGGAAATGATTTTTGCCCGCTGCTTTGATTTTAGCTGATTCAGGTTACAGCCCTCCAGCTGGATGGAGCCGGTGGTAGTGAGCTTGTGGCGACCAAGGCCTGCCAGCACTGTCATGAGGGTGGACTTTCCGCAGCCGTTGGGGCCACTAAGGCAGATAAAATCCCCCGCCTTCATGGAAAAGCTGATATTTTCCAGAACCTGATGCTTTCCATACCAAGCAGAAAGCTCTTTTACTTGTACCAATTCCCTTTCTTTGCTTGAAGAAAAAACTTGTGCCGTGTTGCAGGAAATCTTCTCATTCATAGCTTTCTCCCTTGGCTGCAAGTAGCAGGAAAACAAAAAAAGGAGCCCCAGCCAAAGAGGTTATCAATCCCACAGGAATTTCAGCTGGTGGTATGGCTGTTCGTGCAATGAGGTCTGCAAGGATTACAAAGCTGGATCCAAAAAGAATGCTGGCTGGAATCAGCAGCTGGTGGCGGGGGCTGTAGAGTCGTCGCAAAAGATGGGGCACAATCAGTCCCACAAAGCCGATGGTTCCTCCTGTGCAAACTGCAGCGGCGGCAGCAAGAGAGCCTGCTCCTAACACTAAAAGCTTTGTAGTGGCAAGATTCAATCCCAGTGCTTGGGCTGAAGTTTCGCCGCCTCCCAAAAGATCTAGATTACGGGGACACAGGCACAGCAAAATAAGAGCAATAATTGCTACTGGTAAAATAAACTGTAATTCATTCCAGCCCTTGCCGTTAAAGCTACCGAGAGTCCACACGAAAATCTTGTACAATTCCCTGTCCTTCAGTAATACCAGCAGGGAGGTGAGGGCAGAGAAAAAGGCGGAGGCGGCAGTTCCTGTGAGAATGATGATGGTGGTGCCAGTGTATTTACCGTGAAGACGAGAAGCTCCAAAAACTATGAGGGCCGCAGCTAAGGCTCCACCAAAGGCAAAAAGTGGCGATGCAACGCTGGCGGACAGAAGGGCAGAAAAAACTGCTCCCAGGGCGGCTCCCGAAGAAATCCCCATAATGCCTGAATCTGCCAGTGGATTTCGGAAAAAGCCTTGAAACACCGCTCCTGAGCCTGCCAGTAAACCACCACAGAGGGCTGCTAGCAAGGTGCGGGGCAGACGGATTTGTTGGATGATGGTGGCAGAAAAGGAACTGGAGGCTTGAGCTTTATAATTGAACAAGGCAGCCATAACCTCCTGCACAGAAAAAGCTTCTGTACCAAAGGTTACTGCCAAAAAAAGACTTGCTATCAGCACTAAGGTGCCTAATCCAAAGGCAAGGAGGTTTTTCACTGGGCTGTCTCAAAAGCTGAAGAATGGCCAGTAATCAATCGAGCCAGCTCCAGTGCCATGGTGCCAACTCGTGGGCCAGGGCGGGAGAAAAGGTCGCTATCTACCGGGAAGATTTTGCCGTGAACTACAGCGGGAAGCTTTTGCCAGCCAGTTCTGCTGGCGATGGCTTTTGCTCCAGCTTCTCCTTGGAAATTATAGTCAGGAAAAAAGATAAAATCTGGCTGCCCTGCGATAATTCCCTCTTCGTTTACCTGGGGATAGGCTTGAGCTACGGTTCCAAAGATATTTTCCAATCCCATGGCCTGTAACAAGTCAGTGATAAAGGAATCTTTGCCGGGAGAAAAATAGGGAGCGGCAGCTACTTCCCAGTAGGCCTTTTTACCAGCATTTTGTTGGGATACTTCCATTGCGGCAACGAGCTGTTGGGCTTCTGTTAACTGAGATTTAATTTTTGCCATGAGTTGTTGTGCATCTTTCTGGTGGCCAGTGAGCTCTCCTAGCTGAACAATTTCTTCGTAAATCTGGTCTAGCTTTTGAGCCGTTGAAAGGAACACCTTGATTCCCAGGGCCTCCAGAGGCTGAATCAAATGGTTGTGCATCACGTCTGCAATGCATACCAAGTCGGGTTGAAATGCAACAATCCGCTCTAAACTGATGGTTTTACCGTCAAAGCCCCCCACGGAAGAAATTGCTTGTGCTTCTGGAGGCCAGCTACAAAAATCTGTGTGGGCTACTAGCTGGTGCTGGGCATTCAGGGCAAAGATGATTTCTGTGGTGGAAGGAACTAGGGAAACGATTCGTTGGGAGGCAGACTGCTTCTGATGGTTTTGTTCTGAATCCATGGGCGTGTTTTGAACATCCTTTTGTCCAAAGGAAAAGACTGGTACAAGAAGGGTAAAAACTGCGAGAACTGCAACAAAGAATATTTTCATGGCAAATACTGTAACACATTTTCTTTTTCATTGCACTAAGGGGATAAAATCTGTATTATTTATCTATGAAAATCATTGATATATTAAAATCGGGGCGGCCAACCCTATCTTATGAGGTTTTTCCTCCTAAAACTGATGCCGCCTACGAACCATTGCTAGAAAATGTGCGGGAAATTGCCGCCCTTCATCCTGATTTTATGAGCGTTACCTACGGTGCAGGTGGGGGAACAAGTGAATATACAGTGGCTATTGCTGATGCCATTCAGATGGAATTCCAGGTTCCTGCCTTGGCTCATTTTACCTGCGTATCCTCCAATCGAGCTACCATTCAGGCTCAGCTGAAAAAAATCAAGGATGCTGGTATTGAAAACGTGCTGGCCTTGCGAGGAGACCTTCCCGAAGGAACTGACTGGTCTCAGGCTGAATTCAAGTATGCCAGCGATTTGGTGCAAATTATTCGTGAAGCTGGGGATTTTTGTATTGGTGGTGCTTGCTATCCAGAAGGTCACACGGAATCTGCTAATTCCCGTGAGGATATCTTGAACCTGAAAAAGAAAGTGGACGCAGGTTGTCAGTTTTTGACAACCCAGATGTTCTTTGACAACAATATCCTCTACAATTTCTTGTACAAGATTCGTGAACAGGGAATTACCGTGCCTGTGGTAGCTGGAATTATGCCTGTTACCAATGGCAAGCAAATTGCTCGCATTTGTAAGCTTTCTGGTACCTATCTTCCTGCTCGATTCAAGGCCATTGTAGACAAGTTCGGTGACGACCCCAAGGCCATGACCCAGGCGGGCATTGCCTATGCCACCGACCAAATCATTGACTTGATTGCCAACGGTGTCAACGGAATTCACGTGTATTCCATGAATAAGCCAGAGGTTGCCCGCCAGATTCAGGCAAACCTGTCTCACATTGTGGGGCCAGATGCAAAGACTTTGTGCTAGTTGTGGACTGTAAATATGATTGAAGATTCCGTTATCTATCATCATCGGGTGGATGCTGCTTCCGTTCCTGTGGACATGGATGAAACCTACCGCTACATGGGCTTTGCCCGTTCCGTAGTTTTAGGAAAGGACGGAGGCATTCCCCAAGACATTCAAGAGTTGGTAAGCTCCTGTGTTCAGCAAATGCATTCCACCCTGAAGGCTCAAAGTGTGTACACCTGTCTTCCTCTGGAAATCGATTTTCCTGCTGAAGAGGCTATAGACCAGCTGCCCCTCATAAAAATTGGTTCCATTCAGTTTGAAAGCAAGTATCTTGCAAAAAATTTAGCGGGATGTTCCAAGGTGATTTTAATTGCTTCTACCATCGGACCTTTGGCAGACAATCTGATTCGTCGCTTTACTAAGCTGGATGCAGCAAAGGCAGCCATTATGCAGGCAGCTGGAGCCATGTTCATTGAGTCCTACTTGGATAGCTTTAACGCCCAGCTGGAGCAAGAGGCTGGTGAACAAGGCTATAAGCTCCATTCTCGCTTTAGTCCTGGATATGGGGACGTAAGCTTGGAAATTCAGCGTCACTTTTTTTCCATCCTGCCCTGTACCCAAAGAATCGGTCTTACGTTGACCAATTCCTTGGTGATGGCTCCCGAAAAATCTGTGACGGCATTTATTGGCATGGAAAAAATCTCATAAATCAAGCGGGGATTACACAAGGCCAGAAGCGATTAAAAAGGTTTCTGGCGTTTGAACGGTAATCCCTGCTGTTTTGTAGTCTTTTATATTTCTTGTAAGCAGTATTTTAATTTGATGTTGCTGTGCAGTATAACATTGGATTGCATCTTCTAAATCAGAAAAATCTGAATTTAGGGCATAATCCATTGTTTTTTCCGAAGTATCGATGATGTGAAGGATGAGTCGCAGTTTTCGTAAGGTTGCTTTTGCTTGTGTCGTTCCAATTTCCTTTCTCAGAATATAAAAAACGTTGCAAAATACAGTGGGAGAAGTAAAAAGTTCAAGCTTATTCATGTCTGCAAAGGTAAACAGCAATGCGGCAAAGTGATAGTGAGGCATTCTCCGTGCTAACAGATCAAGGATGACATCGGAATCAACAAAAATTTTACTCATATTTTTTCCTCAAATAGCTTTCGTATTCGAGCTTTTCATCAAAATCGTCAGGAAGAGAAATAATTCCTGATAGCTCCTGTACCAAGGCCGAATATTGAGAAGTTGCGGACATTTCAACTGATTCAAGAGAAATACTGTCAAAAAAATTTTCCACTAATTTTGAAAGGGAAATTCCTTTTTCTGCAACATAGTTTTTTGCAAGAAGAATAGACTCTTGATTAAGTTTTAACGTAAGCTTTGTATTCATACGTATATTTTATTTTAATTTATACGTATTGTCAATGTTTTTGTAGAGGGTGCCTCCCAGCTCCTTCCTGTAGTTTCCCGCCTTCCTTTGTGGTATACTCAAGCCATGTCCTCTCTTTTTCAGTTTCAGTCTTATTCCACCGACACACCTCCGCAGCAGGTTTTGAAGGAGGTTTTTGGCTACGATGAGTTTCGCTCTCTTCAGTTAGACATTATTTCCAGCGTGCTTTCTGGGCAAGATACCTTGGCAATCATGCCCACAGGTGGAGGAAAATCTCTGTGCTACCAGATTCCCGCCTTGATGCTGAAGGGCATTACCTTGGTGGTGTCTCCCCTCATTGCCTTGATGCAGGATCAGGTGGCAGGCTTGGAGGCGGCGGGAGTGCCTGCGGTTTTTCTTAGCAGTGTACTGGAGCGAGAGGAATATTTTTCTGCCTTAAACAGAATTCACAGCGGGGAAGTAAAGCTGATTTACATGTCTCCAGAAGGACTTTCTCGAACGGAGCGGCTTACCCAGCTTTTTAGCCATCGTCAGCTGTCGCTTTTGACCATTGATGAGGCCCATTGTATTTCCCAGTGGGGCCACGATTTTCGTCCAGATTATCGAACCATTGCCCAAGTGCGGGAATTGTTTCCCCAGTGTCCCTGTCTTGCCCTTACGGCTACAGCCACAGAGGCGGTACGGAAGGACATTGTTTCCAGCCTAAAAATGACTAATCCCGCTTCCTTTTTGGCTAGCTTTGACCGCCCTAATATTTTTCTTGAGGTGGTACCAAAAAAAATGCCTCTGGTTCAGGTGAAAAAATGTCTGGAATCCCACAAGGATGAAAGTGGCATCATCTATTGTCTGTCTCGCAAGCAGGTGGAAGAGCTAGCTCAAGAGTTGAAGGAGTCGGGCTATAACGTGTTGCCTTATCATGCAGGCTTGGCGGATGAGGTGCGGATTCACCATCAAAATCTTTTTATTCGTGATAAGGTACAGATTATGGTGGCCACCGTGGCCTTTGGCATGGGAATCAACAAGCCCAACGTGCGATTTGTGATTCACTATGATTTACCACGGAGCCTGGAGCAGTATTATCAGGAAATTGGTCGTGCGGGGCGTGACGGAGAGTTGTCCCATGCCCTGCTTTTGTACAGTGCCGCTGACATCAGAAAGATTCGTTTTTTTATGGAAGATAAAAGCGAACAAGAAAAGGCTACGGCAGAACGGTTGCTCCAAGAGATGATTCGCTATGCCACTACCCACCGTTGCCGTCGTCAGCTGTTGTTGTCCTATTTTGGAGAAGCAAAGCCTGTTGATGGAGGTTTGGACAGTAACCAATGCTGCGATATCTGTGCCTTTGATCCCCCAGCGGAACAGGATATGACCATTCCCTTCCAAAAGCTATTGTCCTGCATCATTCGTACTGGCCAGCGATACGGCACCACCTACTTGATTGACGTGCTGCTGGGCTCCAAGCAAAAGCGGATTCTTGATAATGGCCACGAAAAGCTTTCTACCTGGGGAATTGGTCGGGAACTGGATCGTGACACCTGGTATGAGCTGGCGGAGTGTTTGGTGGAATACGGCTACCTGAAAAAATCCCTGGATTACAATGTGCTTTCCATTACAGACATGGGAAAAGAGGCCCTGAGTCAGCGACAGGTGGTAGTGTTACCTGTGGAAGGAACAAGTTCTGCTGCTCAGCCGGTGTCTGGAGCTTCTGGCGCTGGTGGATTGGCTACTGGTGCTTCTGTTTCTGCTTTACCAGCAAAAAAGAGTCCCGCCTTTGGAGTGGCTGCCCTTACGGTGGACAAGAAAAAGGTGGAGGCAAAGAAGCTAAAGCTGGCAGAAGATGATGCTGTGGGACAAGAGCTACATCAAAAGCTCAAAGATCTGCGGCGACGGTTGGCAGAGGACGAGGACGTGCCACCCTACATCATCTTCGGGGACGTGACTCTTACAGCCCTTGCTGTTCACAAACCACGTTCTCACCAGGAGCTGCTAGAAATCTACGGCATCGGTACTGTAAAGGCGGGGCGATTCGGCCCACTGATTCTACGGGTTATAAATGAGGTACTGGGATAAGCAAATTTTTCTCTAAATATTCTTCTTTTTTTTTAATTTTTCCCGCAAAAAAGACAAATTCTTCACGTTTAAAGCGAATAATTATATGTAAGCTTTTTCTGCAGGAGATTGAATGAACACGGAAAAGACCAACAAGGAAAACCGCAAGCATAAGGACTCCCTCTTTGTGGATTATTTTTCCAAGGATAGAGATTGGAAGCAACATTTTCTTTCATTATATAACGCTTTACATAATACAAATCTACAAGTGGAAGCAACCAACCTAGAACGAGTAAATCTGGAACAGGTTTTGTACATGGACTATTACAATGACATTGCTGTAATGGTAAACGGACAGTTTATTTTGATGATTGAACATCAATCAACGATTAATCCAAATATGCCCTTACGTCTTTTAGAATATGTCTCCCGAATCTACGGTAACATGGTGGAATCAAAGGCGAAGTTTTCAGACAGGTTGATTCCATTGGCTAAACCTGAGTTTATAGTTTTCTATACAGGCAAGGAGGAAATCCCTGCTGAAACTTATCTTTATCTTTCAGATGCATTCAACCTGAACTGTGAGTCAAACATCGGTCTTACCCTTGAATTAGTGGTTAAAGTGTGTAAAATTAGTAGTGAAGAACCAAGTCCTGTGGTAGGAAAATGTCCTGACTTGGCAGAATATGTCCAGTTGCTGCGGCTCATAGACGAGGCAAAAGCTTGTGGACGAGAAGCACCACTTGCTTGGGCTATCCGAGAAGCTGTACGTCATAATGTACTGAAAGATTATCTAGAAAGAAAGTGAGGTGAGGTATTGAGTATTTTAACAGCGGAATATAGTTTTGATGCAGCAATGGCTGTGAAGCAGGAAGAAGCCTATGCTAAGGGCCTTTCTATCGGGCTCCAACGTGGAGTCCACCAAAAAGCTTTAGAAACAGCAAAGGCCTTTCTTTTCATGGGGTTATCTCCAGAACAGGTGGCACAAGGTACCAGTCTCCCTCTAGATGTGGTGCAGGGGTTGATGAAAAGCCAATAGTTTACAGCTTGTTGTCTCAGATTTATCTCTACGGCATCGGTACTGTAAAGGCGGAGCGATTCGGCCCACTGATTCTACGGGTTATAAATGAGGTACTGGGATGAGAGAGCCATGTTATGAAGAGGGGCGAATAGGAAAAATTGTTTTATTGGTGATAGTGTGTTCCGCATTGGATTATTTCAATGACTTCACCTTCAACTTTATAGACGATTCGGTGATATTCATCAATACGGCGACTCCAATAGCCAGAAAGGTTGTCTTTGAGTGGTTCTGGTTTGCCAAGTCCCTCGTAACCTCCTCGTTCAATATCTTTTATAATGGCATTTGCTTTTTTCAGAAGCTTTTTGTTGTCTTGAAGCTTGAGATAATCAGCCTAAGCTTCATCATGCCAAATTTTTTTCACATTACACCTCAATAAGCTCATGTTCGGAGCAATTAATACCTTTGCTCATGTCGTTGGCTAGGTCTTTTAAATGGGCTTGATGTTGTTGGCTATAGAAGGAGTCTTCTGTGGAAATGTCAAAGGGGATGCGATGTTCACGTACGACTTTCTTGGCAAACAAGTTAAATGCTCCAGAAATTGAAAGACCAACTTCTTTGCAGAATTTTTCAAATTCTTGCTTTGTTTCGTTGTCCATTCTCACACTTACATTCATCATATTTTCCTCCGTAAGACTTATTTTAAGTTATATTCACTTCAAATATAGCATAATTAAGTGAATTGTCAAGACTCCTGATTTTAGTCCACAAGCCTCGGTACCACTGTTAGGATAAGCAAATTTTTCTCTAAATATTCTTCTTTTTTTTAATTTTTTCCCGCAAAAAAGACAAATTCTTCACGTTTAAAGCGAATAATTATATGTAAGCTTTTTCTGCAGGAGATTGAATGGAGAATCAAACCATCACAAAATTCAAGCGTTGGGAGGACCTAGACATCACCGACGATTTCATCTTCACTAGGGTCATGCGGAACAAAAGGCTCTGCCGCACCCTGCTTGAGATGATTCTCAAGGTCAAAGTGGGGAAAATCAAGTTCCTCACCAGCCACCACGCCATCCAGATTGACCCCAATGCCAAGGGCATCATCATGGATGTGTACCTGAAAGATGAAAATCGGGTTGTCAACGTGGAGATGCAGACTTCCAACAAGGGAGATCTGTCCCACCGTGCCCGCTACTATCAAGCGGCGGCAGACATCGACACCACACCAAAAGGCTCGGAGTACCAGGACTTGAAGCAAAACTACGTGATTTTCATCTGTACCTTCGACCCCTTCCACAAGGGTAAACCTTTCTATACCTTCCAAAACCTTTGTCTTGAACACGGTGAGCCAATTTATCTAGACGACGGAACCACCAAAATATTTTTAAACACCACCGCCAAAGACCTTACCAACCTTGACCTAGATTTACGCTTGTTCTATGATTATATCAAAGGTAAAGTTGCACAAACAGCCTTCACCAAGGAGCTGGATAAATCCATTGCTCGGATGAAGCAAGAAAAGGAGGAGCGAAACATGTATCTTACCTATACATCCCGCATGATGGAGTGTCGCCGTGATGGCTATGAAGAAGGCATTTCCATCGGGTTGGAGCAAGGGCTCGAACGTGGAGCCTACCAAAAGGCATTAGAGACGGCAAAACTCCTCCTTAATTACGGTGACCCTCCAGAGAAAGTTGCTATTTGTACCAATCTTCCGTTGGATGTTGTACAGGGCTTGTTATAAAAATTCAAGTAAAGCCTGCACAAACAGCCTTCACCAAGGAGCTGGATGCTACAATTTCTCGGATGAAGCAAGAAAAGGAGGAGCGAAACATGTATCTCACCTATACATCCCGCATGATGGAGTGTCGCCGTGATGGTTATGAAGAAGGTTTACATACTGGATTGACAACTGGCAGGGAAGAAGGCATTTCCATCGGGTTGGAGCAAGGGTTGGAACGTGGAGCCTACCAAAAGGCATTAGAGACAGCAAAACTCCTCCTTAATTACGGTGACTCTCCAGAGAAAGTTGCTATTTGTACCAATCTTCCGCTGGATGTTGTACAGGGCTTGTTATAAAAATTGAAATAAAGCCTGCTCAAACAAATTTTACCAAGGAGCTGGATGCCACAATCTCTCGTATGAAGCAAGAAAAGGAGGAACGCAATATGTATCTAACTTACACCTCCCGTATGATGGAATTCCGTCGTGAAGGCCTTGAAGAGGGGATTTCTATCGGGTTAACCCAAGGCATTGAACGAGGTACCTACGAGACTAAGCTAGAAACAGCGAAAAAGCTTCTTGCTCGGGGTGACTCTCCTGCGGAAATTGCAGATTTGCTGAGCCTTTCCGTTTCTCAGGTACAGGAACTAAAAACTCTTGAATAAATCACCACGGGATTGTCTCAAGTAGCTCAAGTCCTGCTCCTAGGCTTTGCCAGAGACCGCTTTTGTGATAGAATAATTTTATGCGAAGAGCGTTTTGCCTTATTATTTTCCTATTTGTTGTTTTTGGTTTCCCCCTTCCTGCCCAAGACGAAATTTCCCTCGATCATATTGATAATCTTGATATTTATGATGATGAGCTGTTTTATCAGGAATGGTATCTTTTTTCTAATGCAGCAGATAAATTCTTTTCCTTGCCAGGAGCAGATTTTGAACAAAATCCAGTGCAAGATGAATCTTCCATAGAAGCTTATTATACTGCTTCAAACCAATTTTTATCCGCCCTTAAATCATATCAAGATGCTTTGAGTATTTCCTATGCCATAGAACAGGATGTGTACACAAACGACATTCTTAGGGGGTTGTTTTCGGCATTGGAAGACTCTTTGTTCATCCTAGAACAGGAAATATCTACAGAAGCTGAAACTGAGGTAAATCAAAAATTATTTGTTAAATATTCCTTGATACAAAAAGAAATGATTGGATTCTTTCATTTGTTGAATGAATCTGCTCGAGTTTCTGGTTTTATTATTACCATCATGCTTTGTAGCTCGAGTATTATCACCTTTGGTGGTCTTGTTTTTGTTCTTAACTACATAAAAAGACGAAATCAAGTAATTCAACTGGAAAAAAAGGTGCAGGAGCAGCATCTTGTTGTAAAAGTCCAAGAAACAGAACGAATAAAGCTTGGAACTGAGCTACATGATACAGCAATTCAGGACTTTAAAGCATTAAGGCTATTTTTGATGCAGCTGGAATCTCAAATACAAACGACTAGTGAAATTGATTCTATTCTGGTAAAGATTCACGAGCTAGAAAAAAATGGGCTTTCCAATCTGTACGCTATTTTACATAAATTGGCTCCACCTGAGGTAGATGGAGAAGATTTTAAGAGTGCGCTTTTATCTCTTTGTGGTAATTTCAAGAAAGATAGTGGTACAGATTGCGTGTTTTATGTAGATCCAGGGGCTCATCTAAATGCTTTGGCTGGAGATGTGCGATTGCAGGTCTACCGTGTTGTCCAAGAAGCACTTACAAATGTGGCACGTCATTCCAAGGCTACTGAGTGTATCATTTCCGTGCGGGAGGAAAATAATCGAATTATTATGTTCATTTCTGATGATGGAATTGGACTGGGAGAGAGAAATCCATCTGAAAAGTCTGATACTGGAGGCTTTGGGCTACGAGGAATGGAATCACGAATCGCAATCGTTGGAGGTAATTTCCGCATTCGTTGGGATGAAGACGGCACGGAAATTCGCTTGGAAATTCCCGTGGCCTAGGAACAACAAGATTGTCTTGCAGAATTATTCTGCCGGATTTTTATTTATTCTGTTTTTTAGGAATTTGTCGGCACCAAGATAAATGAGATATCCCAGCAGTGTGGTAATTGCCTTGTCCAGAATGTTAATGGGAATTCGGGATAACAGAGAGCTAAAAATAATAGGAATATGTTGCCGAAGAAGAATCACCGTAAAGAATTTGATTCCAGTAACCTCTTGCAGGCCTGCGGTTTGATACAAGAGTGTGGAAATAATTGCACCTTCCAAACTAATAACCAAAACGGCAATCAAATAGATGGGTAACAAGTCCAGAAAATTAATTGTATCTTTTTTGTGCAGATACAGACGAATAATTACCACAAAGGAAATAGAGCAAAGTGCAAACCAGAGTCCTGACAGGTGATCTCCACGAAGAATCGTAGTAAAAAGATTGGCAAATCCTGCAGTAATAAGTCCGCTTATCCAGCCAAAAAATGAGGCGGTTACAATGAATATGGTATCCAAAAAAAGTGGATTGTAAGGAGTTTGAGATACAACGGTGGTTAGAACATTTAGGATAAGACAAATAATTCCCAACACTATTTGCATTCGCACTGGATATGAAAATTGCTTCTTATTTAACATACCCCCCCCCCCTATCAGAAGGTGTATTGTTTACATCTGTATTTTCAGGTCTTGTAAGTTTTTGCATTGTCTCTCCTTGATAGAAAAATTGGACTTGACTATAACAGAATTACTAGATATTTGCAACTAAAACAAAAAAAGGTGAGTAAACTCACTATTTTTTTTGTGTGCAATTCCCCATGACAAGATTGCTTTTTTAGTAGATAATAGATTTGAAACAAGCTTGAAAGGTGAAGGTGTAATGAGTGGATACGAAAAGCGATTAGCTATCTTTGAAGATCATGCCCTGATGCGAGATGGAATTACTACCTGGTTTGCTACCAATTCCGATTGGAGGGTGATGTTCAGTGCAGGTACTGTAGAAGAAGCTCATGAGTTGATTACTACATTGGAGCATGAGGCTACTCAAGAAAAACCTGTCATTGCTCTAGTTGATATTTCTTTTAAGCAAGAACTGTCGGCAACCCTTCCCAGCGGGAGTGAAGGTCATGCCGGCTTTGATATTGTTCGTGAACTTTCAGCTCGGAGTCCTCACACTAGATGCATCATGTATAGTTCCTATTCCTCAGGTTCCTTTGTGGAATGTGCTTTAAGCAAGAACATTGGTGCTATGGGGTATGTCTCAAAAAGCAGTGATGAGTCTGAATTGCTTCGTGCAGTGGAGACCGTTGCTACTGGAGAAGTGTATGTTGAATCTCACCTCATCTCAAAAATGCTGGAAACTCAACGAATTATGTCTGTTTTTACTAAAAAAGAACGGAAAATAGTTGAAGGTATTGTTTTAGGAGATAGTACAGCAGAAATTGCCGAAAAACTCGGGGTAAGTCGCAGTACAATAGAAAATCATTTAAGTCACATATATGACAAAATCGGTATTAAATCAAAGGAAGCTTTAATCGCCTGTTTAGGGCAGTAAAAGATGCTAGAACAAGTTCACGGAAGGAACCTGGAAGCTATTTCTTCTCAAGGGTTTTCCAAGAACTTGTTCCAGTTTTTGGTGTTTAGCCTGTGATGGGGCGAACGCCAATCAGTCCTTGAATGGCACCTAGTTTGTAGATAGAAGCTCCATCTACGGCTGTATCCACATCGATTACGGTGTAGGCCAAGTCTCCGCGGCTCTGGCTTGTCATGGTGGAAATGTTCAGGCTTGATTCAGCCAATGCTGTAGTGATTTGTCCCACCATGTTGGGAATATTCTTGTGGGAAATACACAATCGTGTACCACCAGCAGGAATTGCCTGATCCATCTTGCACTTGGGGAAGTTTACGGAGTTCACGATGGTTCCTGTCTCCAAGAAGTCCCGCAACTGCTTTACTGCCATCAAGGCACAGTTTTCTTCTGCTTCTGGTGTGGAAGCACCAAGGTGGGGCAAGCAAATAACCTTGTCGTTACCCAAAAGCTCCTCGTCGGCAAAGTCTGTTACCATGCAGGCAATCTTTCCAGAATTGATTCCTTCCAAAATATCGGCGTTTACCACCAAGCCACCACGAGCCAAATTGATGATGCGAACACCCTTCTTCATGGCCTTGATGCGGTCTGCATTGATGAGACCCTTTGTTTCTGCTGTCTGTGGTACGTGGATAGAAATGTAATCAGCCTTGGTAAGGATAGTGTCCAGGGTTTCGGCCTTTACAACGGCTCGGCTCAAAGACCAGGCTGCATCAACAGAAATAAATGCGTCATAACCGATTACATTCATTCCCAAATCAGATGCACTGTTGGCCACCATAGCACCGATGGCACCCAAACCGATAACACCCAAGGTTTTACCACGGATTTCTGGTCCCACAAATTGGGACTTGCCCTTTTCTGCCAAGTCAGGAATCTCGCTTCCCTTACCAGCCAATCCCTGTACCCATTCAGAAGCCTTGATTACGGGGCGACTTGCCATCAGCAATGAGAGGAGTACCAGCTCACGAACGGCGTTGGCGTTGGCTCCTGGTGTGTTGAACACAACAATTCCCCGCTCAGTCATGGCTGGGATAGGAATATTGTTTGTTCCAGCTCCAGCACGAGCAATGGCCTTTACTGATTCTGGCACTTCCATGGAATGCATATCTGCAGAACGGAGCAGGATTGCATCGGGATGAAGAATCTCAGAAGCTGTTTCGTAATCATCCAAAGGCAGCTGAGCTAAGCCCTGGGCAGAAATTTTATTCAAAGTCTGAATCTTAAACATGATAACTCCTTAAAATAATGAGCTACCCTGGTTATTTTCCAAGGTAGCCTGTCTTTATGTTTTATTTATTTTCTGCGGCGAATTTGTCCATAAAGGCAATGAGGGCCTTTACTCCCTCAATTGACATGGCATTGTAGATGGAAGCTCTCATTCCTCCCACCAAGCGGTGTCCAGCCAAGTTTACCAAGCCAGCTGCTGCAGCCTCTGCCACAAACTTCTTGTTCAAGGCAGCAACCTTGTCTTGGTCAGTTTCCTGAACTACAAAGGGAATGTTCATCAAGGAGCGACTATCCTTTGCCACGGGGCTGCGATAGAAGTCGCTATTGTCAAGGTAGTTGTAGAAAAGGTCGGCCTTTTCTTGGTTCCGCTTTTGCATTCCTTCGGCTCCACCGTTTGCTTCGATCCAAGCCAACACCTTACCCATGATGTAGATGGTGTAACAGGGTGGGGTATTGTACATGGAGTCATTGTCTGCATGGGTCTTGTAGTCCAGCATGGTAGGTGTGTGTGGGTCGGGGAACTCGGTAATCAAGTCCTTGCGAATGATGACAACGGTAACGCCAGCGGGAGCCAGGTTCTTTTGGGCTCCTGCAAAGAACACTCCGAACTTGGTGATGTCTACAGCCTCGCTTAAAATGCAGCTGGAAGCATCTGCTACCAAGGGAATATCGGTGCCGTCAGAGCGCTTGCCCATTTCTGGCAGATTGGCCCACTTGGTTCCCACGATGGTGTTGTTCAAGCAGATGTAACCGTAGTCGTAGTCTCCTTCGATTTTCTGAACGGAGGGAATATAGGAATAGCCCTTGTCTTTTGAAGATGCCAAAACATCTACGGTGAGATATTTTTTTGCTTCTTTAATGGCCTTTTCGGACCAAATTCCTGTGTCGATGTAGGCTGCCTTTCCCAACTTCTTCAAGTTCATGGGAATCATGGCAAACTGAGTGCTGGCTCCACCCTGCAGGAAGAGAACTGCATAGGTGTCAGGAATGTTCATTAACTTGCGGATTCTGGCTTCTGCATCCTGAATGATGGGTTCGTAGTTCTTGGATCGGTGGCTCATTTCCATAACGGACTGACCAGATCCCTTGTAATCAAGCATTTCAGCGGCAGCTTCCTGCAAAACTGATTCAGGCAGGCAAGAAGGACCTGCAGAAAAATTATATACACGACTCATAAAAACTCCTTTGGGGGATTGACCGCCCAATGCTGTATTCTATTGAATAGTTCCCGCTACCAACTGGCGTAGGGAATGAATTACCGAAATATTTTCCACCTTTACTGTGGAGGGCACCGTCAACAAGGTATTGGTGTAGTTCACGATTCCCTTGATTCCTGCCTGAACAAGTCTCTGTCCGTAGCTGTTGGCCACATCGTCAGGAACTGCTAAGATTGCGTATTGAATCCCTTCTTTTTCCACAATCTGCTCTAGGCGGGCAGCCGGATAGAGGGGAAAGCTGGCATTCAGCAGTTCCACTCGGTTGACACTGGGATCAAAGCCCGCCACCAGCTGAAATCCTGCTGCAGCAAATCCGCCATACTCTAACAACGCTGCCCCAATCTTTCCCAGCCCCAAAATGCAACAACGATATCCAGCTTCATCCTTGGCAGCCGATCCCAAGGCTTGAGCTATGGCTTCTTGCAACTGGCGGATGGGATACCCCTTTGATGCCCCACATTTGAGACCAAGCTGGCTTATGTCTCGCCGAATAGTGGCATCTGTCCAACCTGTGAGCTGGGCAATTGTTCGGGAAGTGATGGTGGCCTTTGCTTCCTTTTCCTCTGACAACTCCTCTCCTTGTGCATCCTGTTGTTGAACTATCATAAGCTCTTGTTGCAACAAATATTCAAGGCTCAGCAATCGTTTTCTGGAAGGCTCTGAAAGATTAACCATAACTTCTCCCAAATCAATGCTTTGTGAAAGTTCTATCCTGTGAAATATTTCACTGAATACGATAAAATTATACTGAAAAATCAACTGTTAGGTCAAGGGATTTAAAAAACTGTCTGAGACGATTGCAGGATTTATCTAACTTAAAATAAGAAAAGGTTTATTTATTGTGAAATATTTCACGATATATAAAGCTATTCGCAGCATAGCCCGATGACGAAAGCGTTGGGGCAACAGGGAGGTCCCCTGAGTAGCGGAACTGGGAACGTAGCGAAGTGCGAGGCTGATTAGGGTTTCCCTGTTGCCCCTTTCACTTTCAATTTACCTATGCTATACTGCCCCCATGGTAATTTCTTCTATTGACTTAAAAGATGGTAAAGTCGTTCAGTTAAAGAACGGTAAAGACAAGGTGTTGGAGCGAGACAACCCTTTGGAATTGATTTCTGATTTTAACAAGTACGGCGAGGTTGCCGTTATAGATCTTGATGCTGCTCTAGGGAACATTACTCCCAAGGGAACAACTGCCAACACCGAGATTCTCAAATCCCTGTTGCGTCACGGTAATGTGCGGGTAGGTGGTGGCATTCGTGATGTAAAGCGTGCCAAGGAATTGATTTCATTGGGAGCAGAAAAGGTTATCGTTGGTTCTGCTGCCTTCAATGCAAATCCCACCGACGGAAATATTCTGAACACTGCATTTTTGGAGGAACTGGTAGCCGCCATTGGTCGTCAGCGGGTTATCATTTCTGTTGATGCCATCAACGGGGTTATTGCAATCAAGGGCTGGACAGAAACAGCTGGTATTCCCCTCATAGATGGAGCCAAGGCGGCAGAAAAATATGCCTCAGAATTGCTTTTTACCTGTGTGGAGCGAGAAGGTTGTATGACAGGTACCAATATGGAGCTTGTTCGTCAGCTGCGAGAAGCTGTTTCTTGCCGCCTTGTGGTGGCAGGTGGAGTTTCCAGTCTCGATGAGATTGTGGAGCTGGAAGCTCTGGGCTGTGACGTACAGCTGGGAATGGCTCTGTACACAGGTGCTGTTTCCCTCAAGGATGCGTTCATCGGCTGTCTTAACTGGAAGAAGGTGGACATGATTCCCGTTATCGCTCAAAGTGTAGCTGGTGAGGTTCTGATGATGGGCTATGCCAACAAGGAAGCCTTTGAAAAGACCTTTGCCAGTGGCAAGCTTACCTTCTGGAGCAGAACACGAAATCAGTTGTGGACAAAGGGGGAAACCTCTGGCAACTTCTTGGAAGTAGTCAAGCTGCGGGTTGATTGCGACAGAGACACCGTGCTGGCAACAGTAATTCCCCACGGTGGCGTTTGTCACACAGGAAGCTGGACCTGCTTTAGTGCCGAGGCTGAAGAAGCTTCATCCATGGAGCGACTCTATCAGATTATTTCCCAGCGCTTTGCAAATCCCACTCCTGGCTCCTACACCGCAACCCTCACTGGAGAGCGGGTACGAGAAAAGCTTATGGAAGAAGCCGAAGAATTAACCGAGGCAGAAGACCACGAAGAAGCTGTATGGGAATGTGCTGACTTGTTGTATTTTATGAACGTGCTGATGTATCAAGAAGGCGTCACCTGGAAACAGGTTCTAGACGAACTTGATAGAAGGCACAAAAAATAAAAGAAAAGGCTGTCTTTGCAGTACCTGAATTACTGGCACTGTAAGGACAGCCTTTTTTTAATCTCCACGAACTCGCTTACGAATAGCTTGCAATTCAGGAGGAAGCTCTTCCATCGTTAAATCTGGTAAATCCATAGTTTTGCCTTCATCAATAGCCTGTTGATAATATTGTTCCTTAAAATCCAAGGCCATAATAATTTCATTGAGCTTTGCCACCTGTTGCTGAATTACCTCTCGGTGTCGTCGCACGATTTCCAGTCTGCGAGCAATGGTGGTGTCTCGTTCCTCAAACATTTTTACAAATTCTTTGATTTCCTTCAGTGGCATGCCAGTTCTTTTCAAGGAGTCAATGATAATAAGCCATTCCAAATCAATATCAGTAAATTGTCGAATTCCGCTATCGGAACGTTCCACAAAGGGCAACAATCCTTCTTTTTCGTAATACCGCAAGGCAGAAGGTGCAATGTCAAGTCTTTGGGATATTTCTCCAATGCTATAGCTCATAGATCCTCCTTTGTCAGCCTAACAATATCCTTGAAAATTTGCAACTCATCATAATGAGATTCATTAAAAAATACAAGGCTAATATCTTGACTAATATTGAATTAGCATAAAGTTGAATGTAAGTTTAACCCTTCGTTCCTCCACAAAATCCGCAAAAAAACTGGTTGACAATCCGTGGTATATGGGAAAGAATGAGAGGAATTCTGCCTGATGATTTGTTTTCCAAAATCCCTCGCAGGCACAGAGGATGGATATGTCTATAATCAAAATTATTTCCGCACAGGAACTTTCCGCCGATTTTTTTGAGCCACGAAGCTTTGCCGACGATACTGCAAGCATTGTATCCGATATTATCAGTCAAGTCCGAAGAGATGGAGATACAGCCCTCCATCAGCTAGCGGTAAAATTTGACCCCGCAGCTCCTTCTCAACTGGAGGTTGCTCCACAGGATTTAGCTGCCGCTGCAGAAAAGCTCCGTCAAAGTCAACCTGAGCTTTATGAAGCTCTCTGTTATTCTCGGGATTTAGCGCTGAAGTTTGCCCGCCGTCAACGAGAATCCTTTGATAATTTTGAAGTGGAATTAGAGCCAGGTCTTTTTACTGGCCAAAAGAATATTCCCGTGGCCAGAGCTGGATTGTACGTGCCAGCTGGTCGCTTCCCCTTGCTTTCCACCGTTATCATGACCTCCGCTCCTGCCTTGGCCGCTGGCTGTGGCGAGGTAGTGCTCTGTACTCCACCACGGCCCCATCCCGACGGCAGCACCAAAGCCTACGCAGATGCAGGAATCTTGGCCACAGCCTATTTGTGTGGTGTCCACCGAGTTTTTGCCTGTGGTGGAGCCCAATCCATTGCCGCCATGGCCTATGGCACGGAAACAATTCCCCGCTGTGATGTGATTGTGGGGCCAGGAAATAAATTTGTGGCAGAGGCAAAGCGGCAGGTTTACGGCACCGTTGGCATTGATATGCTGGCAGGCCCCACGGAGGTTTTCATCATTGCAGATGGTTCTGCAAATCCTGCTTGGGTGGCCGCTGACCTTTTGGCTCAAGCTGAACATGACCCAGATGCTCAGGCTGTCCTTGCTACCCCAGATGAAAATCTTGCCCAAGCAGTGGCCCTGGAACTGGAGCTCCAGCTTGAAACCCTGTCTACTGCAGACACCGCTCGCACCAGCATTCAGCGAAACGGCTGCATCATCATCACCAAGGATTTAGAGGAAGCAGCCCACTTGGCTAACAAAAAGGCCCCCGAACACTTGGAATTAGCCTTGGACTCAGGAGCCCAGTTGGAAAAACTTGAATCTCTGGTACACAACTACGGTTCATTGTTTATTGGCCACGGTTCTGCTGAGGTACTGGGAGATTACGCCGCTGGCTTGAACCATACCCTGCCCACTTCCACTTCCGCCCGCTTTGCTGGTGGACTTTCCGTTCGCTGCTTCTTAAAAACAGTTACCACCCTACGAACAGTAGAAGGCTCTGCTGGCCAGATAAAGTCTGCCTCCGCCGCAGGACTCCTGGGCGACGCAGAAGGGTTATCCGCTCACGCTCGTGCTGCACGGATACGCTTGTAAGTGAGGGGCCCGCTCCCGCTCGTGCCGCAAGAATTCGCCTATAAGTGAGGGGGATTGATTATACTTAAATGGAGGAGATAAAAATGAAGTCTATTTTGATTAAGGATACCACCAAGGAAGAGCGGATTCGCATTATCCAGCAATCCTTAAGTGCCTGTGGAACAGAATGTGAGTTCTGCAATGGCTGCGACAACCTTGGCGGTGGCATTGTAGATAGCATCTACCAACCATATATCGATGGAGAAAAAGAAATCGCTCAAATCAATATGGAGTATAGAGCAAATTTTGTAAGGGGATGATTTTATGGCACAATTTGATGTGGTAAAGAAAAACCTAGAGAATCGTGGTTTTGCTGTTTCTTGTTTTGCAACTTCAGCAGAAGCTGTAGCCTATCTTGATTCTCAGATTGATGGTAAAACAGTTGGTTTTGGTGGTTCCATGACACTGGAAGCATTGGGCTTGTACGAAAAGCTTGGTACTCACAATCTGATGTACTGGCACCAGCGTATTCCAGAAGGAAAAACTGGTAACGAAATCAAGGCTGCTGCCAATGGAGCTCAAATCTATATGTCCTCCATCAACGGTTTGGCAGAAACTGGTGAAATTATCAATATTGATGGAAACTGCAACCGTGTGGCGGCAATTCTATACGGTCACGAAAAGGTATATCTGGTGGCAGGACAAAACAAGCTGGCCAAGGACTACGATGCAGCCCTGTGGCGAGCCAGAAATATTGCCGCCCCATTAAACACCAAACGACTGAATAGGAAGACTCCCTGTGCTGTGAAGGGCGACAAGTGCTATGACTGTCGTAGCCCAGAGCGAATTTGTGCGGCCTTGTCTGTGTTGTGGACAAAGCCTGGTGCCTGTGACTACGAAATCATTCTTATTGAAGAAAATCTCGGTTTTTAATTTCCAGCTTCTTGTGCGGCCTGCAAGCGTTTTTGGTATTCAGCCTCCATGGCATTGTGCTGTTCTTCTAGTAAGGCCATGATTTTGTCGGCGGATGCCTGCTTGGGGTCGATTCCTCTGTCCTCAGGTTTTTCACCTAAGCTGGCAATCACTTCATTGCGGAATGACTTGCAGTCAATGACGGGGCTTGCTGTCATGATGATAACATCCTTGCACACCAAGTCGGACAACATATCGTTGGGAGTTTCAGGATTGATTCTCAAGCAGTTTCCGTTGGTGGAAATGAGAATCATTACATCAAACATCCGCAGGTAGGAGTCAATTTCTCGTAAGCCTCGTTTTGTCTCTGGCTTGCCGGGGCGGTAACGGGTTCCACTGGGGAACACCAAGATTGTCTGGCCTCGTCTTTTTGCTGCATCCATAGCTCGCATTGATGCCATATTGATTTTCCGGCTTTTAGCTTCTTCTGTAGCTCGTTCTTCTGGATCAGTGTAGGCTGCCAAGCTACGACTGGGATAAATAACAATGCGGGTAAAGCCCTCTGCCCAAGCCTTTACTATGGGATTTTCTTCGTTTAGCTTCATTCCCGCCATGGCAACAATTCGGCTGGACAAATCCTTACCTTCATCAGAGTCATGGTCAAGAAGATAGCACAAAAGGGGTAAGTCCATGTTGCTATAATGCTCCATCAAAATCAACCCCCGCTTGCCAGCTTTTAACTGGTTCAAAAAATCTACAAAATGTTCCTGATTCATGAGTTGGGAACCAGGCAGGAGATTGTCTTCTACCATGGAATCCATGATTTTACGAGTGCCAGGATTCCACTCCTGATACACATTGGTGTCATCAATTTTATCTGCTGCTTGAGCCAGCCGTGCCAGCTCTCCAAAATGATGCTTGTAGCGTTCTCCTAATGGTATACCTTCCATAATACAAAACTCCTGTTGATTTTTCTTCGTCTCTTTGCTCTTAAATCTACCCCCTATTCCTGCCTGTGTCAAGATTTTGATATTTATAGAGAAGTATGATACCAAGCAGGGGTTTTGTGTTGAAAATTAGGAAAAAGTTAAGTATAATGAAAATAATGAATATTGAAGATTTTTGCTACAAGATTTATAAGCATACCTTTGCCCATGTCTTACATAGTGGGATTTATGCCGCTCAGGTTATTGTCTGGATGCGGAAAAATCCCTTTGCTGAAAATCAATTGGAAGAGGCATTTCGAAAATTTGTTTGGGATACACCGCTTTCAAACTTGGATTTAAGCATTGTGGAAGATTCCAACATAGAGGAAGGCGTTGTATTGCTTGATGCTATAGAATCTTTTGGAGATGGAGAATCGATACCAGAAAGGATTCCCTTCGACAAGGATTTGAAAAAGATTTATTATGCAGTGTAATTTCTAAGTAACAAGGGTGAGTTAAAACTCACCCTTTTCTTTTATCTTATTTTTCGTTTGTAACAGTAACAGGTTGGAGTGCTTCAGTTTCTTCTACAGGGATTTCTGTAGGAGTTTTTGTTTCTTCTGTAACAACCTCTATTGTTTTGCTGGTTCCCGTAGGGCTTCCGACAGAAAGATAGAGCTCTGCGGGATTCAAGTTCAAATCAGTAGAGAAAGTGAACTCGGAAAGTTCGCTGCTATTTCCTAGCTTATCGGTGGCAAAAACCTGCAATACGTGGGAACCTGTTTCAGGTGCACTGATTGGAGTATTTCCATCGTAGCGAGCAAATTCTGCTCCGTTCCAAGATAGGTAAATTGCGTCAACTCCAGACATTGCATCCTGAGCAGACAGGGAAATCTTGGTCTGGGGACTGATATACTGAACACCATTTGCTTCCACTGGTGGAATATCAATGTCGATGTATACGGAAGGTGCAGTTGTATCGAGATATACGTATGCAGCTAAGGACTCGGAAGTGTTTCCAACATAGTCAACGGCATATCCTTCTGCATAAATAGCACCATCTTCTCTGTCTGTAAGGTAGATAAATCCTTTTCCTAAAACATTTTCCATCTTTCCTGTACCAGTTGTATCAAGATAGAGGAATTCAGTTCCAGAAAGTGCATCTTCACCAAAGAGCTGGATTCCAGTTTGGTTTGTTACATATACAACTCCAGCTTCGTCAGTGTACACAGGTCCTTCAATCAGGAATTTGATGGTGGGAGCTGTTCCGTCAACAATACCAGTGTAGGTTTTTGTGTTGCTTACTGTTCCCCATACATCTTTAGTTGCCCAGTTCAAGGTAAACTGCCCTTCTTTGTCTAATACCACAGGGGCAGTATACTCTGTTGCCTCCCCTGAATTATAAGTGTAGTAGATTGAACCAGTGTTTGGATTCCAGTTTTCTGCTTCCAATCGGAATTCTGTTCCCAAAGGAATATAATCAATGCGTCCATTATTCCATACCTTTTGAACAGGGGTAGGATCTTGAGCTGCCACTGTTGCAAGAACAAATAATGCCCCAGCAATACTGAGGATTTTTTTCATCTTTGACCTCCAGATTTGTCTGTTTCGTCCAGTATATCGGGAAAATCTAATCTGTGGAAGTAGAAGGAAATGGAGATTTTCTTACCTTTCCAACGGAGTCATTTTCCGCTATACTCATATCATGGCTGGATTTTACGAAGATTACGACGTGGCCGTTGTTGGTGGCGGTCATGCAGGAATAGAAGCTGCTTTGGCAGCAGCAAAGATGGGGCTGAAAACCATTCTCATTACACAAACTATTGATTCCATTGGACGAATGTCCTGCAATCCTTCTATCGGTGGTATTGCCAAGGGAAATATTGCCCGTGAGGTAGATGCCTTGGGCGGTGTAATGGGCCATTTGATTGACGCTTCCATGATTCAGTTCCGTCTTTTGAACAAGAGTCGTGGACCTGCTGTTCAAGCACCTCGTGCTCAAGCTGATAAGCTGCTGTATTCCCAGCTGGCTCGGCAAATGATAGAAACTCAACCTGGTCTCACCCTTTTGCAGGACACGGTGGTGGATTTAGAGGCGGTGGAAAGCTTGGAGCTTTTGCCCCCAAAGGCTGAGGCAAATCCAGACAAAGAACAAGAGCCACTTCCTGGCCAGCGATTAGGTTCTCCCGCTGTGGCTGAGGGGAAATTCAGGCTCAAGCTGGTGGCTGTGGTAACAGAGCGAGGGCGGCGGATTCCCGTACGGTCTGCAATTTTGACTACAGGCACCTTCTTAGGTGGCAAGATATTTATCGGTAATTACGATGCCCCCTGCGGACGACTGGGAGAGCCAGGTACCCAAGGCATTACGGAGGCACTGAATCGACTGGGCTTTACTACAGGCCGCTTAAAAACAGGTACACCTCCACGAGTGCTGAAAAGCTCCATCGATTTTTCCCAGCTGGAGGAACAACCTGGTGACACGGAGATTATTCCCTTTTCCTTTGACAACGAAAAGGTGGAGCGCCCCATGGTAAGCTGCCATCTTGTGTACACAAATGAGGAAACCCACCAGCTAATTCGAGGTAATATTGGTCGCTCTCCCCTCTACAGCGGAAAAATTAGCGGAGTAGGGCCACGGTATTGCCCTTCCATTGAGGATAAGGTGATGCGGTTTGCAGAGCGGGAGCGTCATCAGCTCTTTGTGGAGCCAGAGGGTTTAACCACCGAGGAAATGTACATCAACGGATTTTCTTCATCCTTGCCAGAGGAGGTTCAAGATAAGTTTATGAGAACCTTGCCTGGCTTTGCCGATGCGGTGATGAGTCGCCCTGGATATGCGGTGGAATACGATTTTATCGATCCCACTCAGCTGTTTCCCTCCTTGGAGACAAAGCTAGTGGCAGGGCTTTTTACTGCGGGGCAAATCAACGGCACTTCCGGCTACGAAGAGGCTGCGGGACAGGGCTTGGTGGCAGGCATTAACGGCGCCCTGTATGCCAAAAGCCACAAGGATTTGTGTGGGCCAGTGGAGAATTCTGAAAACCAAGAGCTTTTGAAGGCAGTTCCTTCCTACCAGCCCCTAGTATTGGAGCGAAGTGAAGCCTACATCGGTGTACTGATTGACGATCTGGTAACTTTGGGAACACGGGAGCCCTACCGCATGTTTACTGCTCGTGCTGAATACCGACTAAAGCTGCGCCACGACACGGCTGATATTCGCCTTTGTGAAAAGGGGTACGAAGTGGGCTTGAATCCCCCTTGGCGGTTCCAGAGAGTGCAGGAAAAATTAGCGATGCAGCAGGAAATCATTGCACTTTTGGCCAAGAATCCCAAGGCTCAAAATCCCGGTTATCCAGAAGCAGTTTGGGATGCGGCCCTTATCGACATAAAATACCAGCATTACATCAAACGCCAAGATAGACGTGTGGAAAAAATGCATCGTATGGAGCACGCTCGCATTCCCCAAGATTTTGACTATGGTGCAATTCCATCCCTTTCTGCAGAATCTCGCCAGAAATTAGAGCGAGTGCGTCCCACTACCTTGGGGCAAGCTAGTCGAATCTCTGGCATTAGAAACTCTGACATAATGCTGTTGATGGTGTACTTGAAATAAACGGAAGTCAAAGTTGATGTGAGTTGTGATGGAGATGAGGGGACTTGGGCTTGCGCCCCCGCCTCCGCGGCATAGCCGCTCTGGTTCAAGTCCCCTTCAAAAGCCGAGCTTCCTGACGGAAGCTGTCTGCGTATTTATTTTCTAAGATGCAATTTCTTGTTAACTAGCAGTTGTTTAAAAAAAGAAACCGACTTCTTTGCAGAAGTCGGTTTGCAGTGGAGATGAGGGGACTTGAACCCCTTAC
>JAZQSR010000084.1:0-12192 GCA_045630225.1 Treponema sp.
AACACGTTTTGCCTGTTATCAAGCTCTTACGGAGTTGGCAGAAGCACGAGACTACGAAACAGGTCAGCATTTGTCCAGAGTTTCTGCAATGTCACGACTTTTGGCTGAAAAATTAGGCCAAGACGAACATTTCTTAAATCAGATTGAGATTTTTGCCCCTATGCATGATATTGGAAAGGTTGGTATTCCTGATGGAATTCTTCATCTTCCCCGTAAACTTACTCCTCAAGAGTTCGATATCATTAAAACCCATACCTCCATTGGATATGACATTTTAAAAGGTAAGCCTACCATGGAGATGGCAGCAGATATCGCCCATTATCATCACGAAAAATGGAATGGCTGTGGTTATCCAGAAGGATTGAAGGGAGAAGAGATTCCCCTTTGTAGCCGAATTGTATCTATTATTGACGTATACGATGCATTGCGCTCTATTCGTCCCTATAAAAAGGAATATACCCACCAAGATTCTGTAGATTTGATTTACAAGGAAAGTGGAATTTCTTTTGATCCTACCATTGTAGAGGCCTTCAAGGAAATTGAATTGGATATCAAAGCCCTCTTTGACAATACCTACAAGACCTTTGCAGAAACACCTCACTAGGATTTTTGCAATTAGTTATAAACGAAGGCCCAACTGAGTTCAGTTGGGCTTTTTTTTATTTTAGCAATCCCCCCCAAGGAATAGAAAATTGGGTGCATAATTCTTGATAATAACGGCTAATTTCGGGGCTGGAAAGTTCCGTTACAAAAAAGCCTTTGTGACCAGCATCTGTTGTTGCAGGGAAAATAGCTGCAGAAGACTCACCAGAGCGAATTCGTAGGGCCTGACGAATCACACCTTCTCGAGAATCCACCACCTGTATTCCCTCCCCTGCCAACTGCTGAATTTCAGAAGCGATATGGAGAAAATGAGTACAACCTAAAACAATGGTATCCACATTTTGGCTGAGGAAAAAATCTACCGCAGGACGAGCTGCCTGGAGATACAAGTTTTTATCACCCTTCAGAAGATGTTGTTCGATAAAACGAATCAATTGGCCATCACCACGGCTGATGACACGACACGTGGAAGCAAAATCTTGAATCAAGCCCAAGGTATAGGGGTGATGAACGGTGGCTTCTGTAGCCAAAAGACCGATGATTTTATTTTTAGTTTTCGCCGCCGCCACCTTGATGGCAGGAACCGTTCCAATAAAATGGATTCCCGGAAAATCTTTTCGCAAGGTGTCCAAGGCGGTTACCGACATGGTATTGCAAGCCAAAACAAAGGCTGTGGGAGAAAAACGAGAAAGCACTACCTCCACTGCTTCCTTTGTGGCAGCAATAACTTGTTCAGGAGTTTTTTCGCCATAGGGAAAGTTTTTTGTGTCTGCAAGATAAAGACAGGAAGCTTCTGGACAGGCTGACTTTAAATAGCCCATGTAGGGCAAACCTCCAGTTCCTGAATCTAAAAAGGCAAAATCAAGATGCATTGTTATTCCTACAGGGAAAAAAGATTGTCAAAGGCACTGCGGGCAGCTTTTTTTGCCTCATCTGCCTTACTTCCTGAAGCAAGGGGATTCAGATTAACGGAAAAGTAATCGCAAAAATTGGCAGCTTCCTTATCACGTACTTCTTCATCTATTGTTTCATGGCAATCATAATGAGCGCCAAGCTGGTAAAAGCGACAATTGACGCAACTATGAAGCGATGCTCCACACCGGGAGCATTCTGTGGATCTAAAGATTTCTAAACCTTCTGCAATAGGTTCTTTACATTTCCAACACATGAATTCATCATACCCCATTTGACTAATCAGTTGCAATGCCCTAAACTGTATCCATGTTTGTGACTAATACGTGCAGCCATCCAGGATGTCACCATGCAGGTTTATCCTACATCAACAGTGAGGGAGTTCTTACTGACATGAGTTATTTCTGCATCAAGCATGTGGAAAATCCTGAGGAAGTGAAAAATACTGTTTATGAATATATCAGAAACCATCAAAAAATTGTTGGTCTGAATGCGTCTGGCCTCACCTTCACTGATATAGACTTAAGTGACAAACGATTTTATGGATGCAGCTTCCAAAACTGTACCTTTAGCAACATACATTCCGAATATTTTCGGGCACGAATGTCTATCTTTGATTATTCCCTTTTTGTAGACTGCAACCTCCTAAAGTCAAACTTGCAGTTTTCTTCTTTTGCAGGTTCCACCTTTTCCCACGTACTTTTTACTGGTTCCGATTTAGTGCACAATAATTTTTGTGGAATTACCTCCTATCAATCATCTTTTGATGATTCTGATTTATACAACTCACGATTTATCAAGGCACATCTTATCGACACTTCCTTCCGAAACTGCAACATAAAAAAGACTATTTTTTATGAATCTATGCAACAAAATATTTCCTTTAAGCAATCAAATACACGGGAAGCTGAATTTGAATACAAAGAAGGGGTGATTTTATGAAAGTATATTTCCATTTTAACATCGACGGATTTTCAAATTGCTATGTTGTTACCAACGAAAAGACTATGGAAGCCCTCATTATCGACCCAGGAAAAATTACCAAGGAAATACTGGAGCAAATAGAAAATGGCCCCTTTGATTTAACGGCAGTTTTAATAACCCATAAACATAAAAGCCACGTTCGAGGACTAGAAACCCTGAGAAAGATTTACAAACCCAAGGTATATGCAGCTGATTTTGAAATTGCCGCCTCAGAGGAAACCCTCATTAACGGAGATGGAATTATTTATGCAGCAGGATTGCAAATAACCCACTTGGCTTTGCCAGGTCATTCAGCAGACTCCATGGCCTTTAAGATTGGTCACATTGTTTTTACTGGAGACACAATTTTTGCAGGAATGATTGCCAATACCTCTAGCACCTATGCCCGAAGCACCTTGATTTCAAATATCTCCACAAAAATCCTTTCCCAACAAGACGACATTATCTTAATGCCAGGCCATGGACCACCTTCCACCCTAGCTGCAGAAAAGAACTTTAATTCTGCTTTCCAACAAATCCCCAAAGAATATTTTCGCTAGAAACTCCCTGATGGGGAATCCATGATTCTTAAATCACCGATTCCCCTGTAATTTACTCACCTTCCCTATCGCCCCACTAAGGATACTCTTCCGGCTTCTATCCCCCATCGCTGGAACACATAGCTACTTAAGACTTGAGATGCTTCCCTAAAACCTGCTCCCTGAGTCTCTTGTACATAGGCACAAAGTTCTGGTTCAGCCCGTAACATGGAGCCTCTCTTAGCCAGATTGTCTGCAAAATAGGTTCCCGTTCGGTTAACAGGTTGTTGTAGCATATAGGCCATAAACTCATTGTGCATGAGATAGGTATCATCTTTATTGTAAGCAAGGGTATCTTGAACCGTAAAGTAACTATGGAGAAATTGGAGAGACTGAGGATCTGCATTCTGGTATGCCACAGAAACTGTATCACGGAAATCCTTGTCTACAAAGAAAATACCGTGGAATCCCTCGTGAGCCACAAAGGTATATCGCAAATACATGGCTGATTCTTGGGAAAGGGAAATGATAGCTCCATAGCCACTTTCGTAGCCACCACCAGGAGCTGCCTTGATAATGCCATTGTGAAGGAGAATATCCTTCAGTAAAATTTCCTTTTCGTTCAAGGGGAAATTTGTTGATTCTGCCAAGGAAAAAAAAGATGCCAAGGTTTCACTTTTATAGTCGTGGGCATTGAAGCCGTGCTTTCCCACTAAATCCTTGTCATGAACCAGAGTGCCGATATAGCCAGTCTTTTCTGTAAAGAATGCCAATCGCTTGAAAAAATCATCCTGCACCTTGTAGTCAGCTGTGTCAAAAAACAGGATGCCGGGAAATTGCTCCCACTCAAAAAGCTCATAGTCCTGATGACGCCAGCTAGATTGTTTCCACAAGGGAATCATACCAGGATCTGTTGTCAGAGGTTCCACCACCGCCCCATCATGCCCCAGGGAAAAATCCTTGAGCCGCAGGGAAACAGCTTGCACCATATCTTCTCCTTGTAGGAGGGCAAAGTTTCCAAAGAGATTTTCCAGTCCATTTCCAGGAAAAGAGGCCTTCTGTTGGTTGGGAGCGCGACGCAAGCGAATTCCTTCTCCGCCAAGTTCAAAATACACTTGACTTTGCTGGGAAGTTTTTTCTGGCATAGCAGGACTTGGAGTGAGAGAAAGGCTCAGGAGAGGAATCCTTTCGCCAGTTGTAGCAACCTCAAAATCTTTTTTTGCTGAGGTAAAATCAAAGTTGGTGGAAGATTGACTTCTGTCCCACAAGCCACCCTGGGAGGAAAAGGAATAGGAATCAGTGCCAGAAAAACCAACTTCTATAGGCTTTAATTCCACAGCAGCAATGGAGATAGGTATCGTCGAATAAACAAGCATACCTCTAAAGTCATTGACAGATTCTGAGGGAATCACCATGGATAAAGTGATGGTTTCACCAGATGGGAACTGGCCCAACTCCACAGGAGTACTACAGCGGGCAAGGGGTCTTTCTGCCAAGGACTCCTTTAATTTACCAGAAGCATCAAAATCACTTTGGTACAAAAAGCCAAAGGCAAGATTTCCTTCAGTGATGGACTGGGCTGGAGCATTTTTACTCTTTTTTTGATCAAGGGGACTCATAAGGGTAATCTGACAGGAAAGACCACCCCAAAGCTCCTTTGCACGGGCTACTTGAGGAAGCTGCTCCTGGTTTACCGCAAGATAGATGTAGGCTGATTTTTCAGGATGAAGGATAGAGCCCTTCTTACCATTACTGTTGAGGGCCTTCATGGGAAGAATTTCCTCAGAGAGATTAGTTATACTCTGGGCATCCTCAATAAAAGATTGATTTTTGACTAAATCGAGATTTGTTTGAAAGAAAACGTGACTTTCACTTGAACACGCAGTCAACATAATCACACAAAAAGCACAAGAAACATAATTTTTGATTTTCTCTAACATAGGAAATTATACTACCTTTTTTTTCATAAAAACGCTATAGTTGCACCATGTCCGAGAATAGTTTTTCTGGAATAATCATACAACCCCACGACACGCCCCTGAGCCAACTTTTAAGCCAGCACCGAGAAATTCTCAGAAACCTTTCTCAAATTACTGGCATTGGCAGGCTCTATCCTGTTGCCCCGTGTCATTGTCTGGTGGAATCAACAATTCCTGTAAAGGAGCTGAAAAAACAGATTACCCATTGCAAAATCCTGCCTCCCCAGCTACAGGAGGGCTTTTTGTTCCGCCCTGTGGAAGTAGTTGGAACACGGCTGCAAGAACTACCGTCCCAGCTTGTTCACAAAATCCTTCCCTTTTTATCAGAACAAACACTCCACCACATTCCCACAGGTTTTATCTTTGGCTATATAAACTCACCGCGAGAAGATGCAATACAAAAGGAGCTTGCATCCTTGTCAACTGGCATCCAAAGTCTTACTCTACGAGTATTTCGTCTTCACCAAATTGAATACAGCTGGAATCAAGAGGATCCCTCAAGTTCCTTGAACTGGACTATGGAACTGCCTCAGTGGGTGAAAATACCTTCACCCCATTGAAACAGTTCCACCGCAAATTTATGATTTGGTAAACTCAGCGTCTGTAGGTTCGGCTTGGTCGGTAAAGGAATCGGTGGATTCATCTGATGATGCAGCTGCTTCGTGATGATCCTTTGCCTTGAGACTTTCTTCCCGCAGGATAATCTCCTTTTCCAGTCGCTGGATTTCTTGGATAATTCCGTTGATGGCACTATTATCAGCAGACAAACTTGAGTCAGGATTTTCTTCAAAGAATTTTAAAACAGCCTGTCCTAAGGAACGATACTCCTTGTTTTGTCGGGAGACAAGCTGATGGGCCTCTATCTTGGTAACACTTTTGTCACTAAAATCCTGAACTACATCACCTGCTTTAGCAAGGGCTTCCTTTGAAACTTCCACACCCTTGTCCAGATATTCCTTCATCTTATCTAAAAAAGCCATACCTACTCCTTAGTAAAATCATCCTTAGTAATAAAATAATCTATTCTAAAATTTTTTTCCACAAAAACTCTAGAATTTTCACTAAAGTTTTTCAAGACCTTGATATTCAGCTAGAATTCAAAGGAAAAACCCACCTGAAAAATCGACAGGGGATTGTCTCCCACATAGCGGCCACTTTCCATGGTTTGCCAGGAGACCCCCAAGGAGAAAATCCCTAGGGAAAGCTGACCACCGATTGCAGGATAGCCACTGGAAAGTCCACCCCAAATCCGTACTATCTTGGCCATTGCCACCTCCAGACCAAAGGCTAGGGACTTGAAAAAGGTTTGGGAGCCAGAAAGGAGCTGATTCAAGGACTTTGATTCCCCAGAAATCACAATGTCCACAGGAATATTCCCGATAGAAAGGGGAAAGAGGGCTCCAAGTCCCAGGGTAAAGGACAATTCCCGGGGAAGTGGCTCCATGGACTGGCCTGGCACAAAGTAATCTCCGAACAAGTTTCTCAGACTTGCTGCCAGCCTCAGCTGAGTGCCAGTGTAGAGTATGTCATGGGCAGCTACAATCGTTCCCAAATCCACGGGAAAGCTCACATAGGGGGTGGATAAAATTCCATCAAGGATTTCAGTCACATCACTTCGACCAGCGACAATGGCATCCACATTGCTGCCGTCTATCATCTTGTAAAGGGCTACGCTGGGATGAAAGGTTGCTCCCAAGGAAATGTCCACCAGTCGCCCTTCCACCACCTTTAAGCTATAAGCTACAGGCAGGGTGAGATTCGCCATGGCAAAGCCCTCCACTCCCAAAGGAAAGGGACTGCCCTGCACAAAGGCAGATGCCGTGATAAAAAGCCCTGCTCCCCAATTTTTTCCTAGGTAGCCAAAGGAAATATTTGGTGTTGCCCCAAAACCGCTGGAAGTTATCAAATCCTTAGCATTCAGCAGAATCTGTCCTAACTTGTTTTCCACATTGGAAAGATCACTTAAGATGGGAAATAGAAATTGGGGCTTGAAATAAAGCTGGGTGGAAAATTCCAAGATAAAATCCTTTTCCCGGAAAAACAGCTTTTGGGTAAGTCCCGCAGGATTATGTATCAAGGTGTCGAGGCCATCTGGAACAGCCGTTACCGCCCCACCCATTCCCGTGTATCGCCAGGAAGAAGGTTCTGCAAACTTAACCACTGGGCTTTCTGAGTGGAGGAATACCATGGACAGAAAAAAAAGCAGCAGCAACACCTTCATCTTCATCTTAAATCCCCCCAGCTTCTGATGGTACGGGCCGTATCTTGAGCCATCAAATTATAGCCAGCATTGTTGGCCATTGCCTCAAAAATCCCCGCCACAAAGTCCAGTTCCAGCTTGTAACCGGAAAGAATTTCTTCCAAAGGAATTTGCAGTTTTTGGGCAAGAAGATTGAACAAACTTTCCAGCAGTTGGGAATCAACAGTACCGGCATTCACTAGCTGATAGTAAATCTCGCTTACGGCTTCTGCAATTTCCTGATAATCCTGCTGGAAATCAGAAACAAGATTTTGAGTGCTTCGTATCAAGCCACCAAGGATTCCAGACAAGAGATAATTTTGCAAATCTCCCCCGGAATACACACCAAAGGGAGCAAATTTCACAGCCTCGTTATAGTAATTACTGATTCGATACAAGTCATAGAAGGCAAAGGCTATTTCTTCCAAGGCTCCTTGCATTCCATGGAGCAAAAAATACTTAATGGAATCAGTATACACCATGTACAATTCTTCCATAGAAATGCCAGACAACGTGAGAGCCGAAAGGGCTGGATTTGCAAAGTTGTAAATAATGTCGTATACCAAGGGACTGCTATAAATGAGGATTGTTACTGCAACCTTTGCAGAACGAGATAAGGTGAGAGAATAAGTGCCTTCCACCAGCACCTCTTTTTCCTGAGCCATCATGGTGTCCAAGGTGGAAAGAATCCGCTCCCGTTGTGCCACCGTTAAGACACGATAAAAGGCGGGGGATTCACTATTTACCTCTAAGGAAGATAAAAGCCGCTCCCCAGAATAACGAGAAATTTCTTCTGTGTCAGGATAATCCAAACCAGTAAAAATACTTTTGTTTGAGCAAGAGCTGAAAAAAAAGAAGATGAAAATGAAGAAAAGAACAAGATAAGTTCTCTCTTGCGAAGGTTTACAGTGTAGACTCCATCTTCTTCTCCTGCACTCCATCTTCCACAGCCTCCCCGGAGGCCTCACATTCATCGCCGGCACGAATCCGCTCCAGCAAGGGCTCCCCGATTCTTACCCGAATGGAGACTCCCTGGGGAAAGGCCCCCGGCAACTCCAAGTGGATAAAGTTTTCCGTTACGGCATGGGTACAGTGCTGCTTGCCATTGTTGGACTGCATTTCCATTCCACCTTCCTCATGACCTTCCTGGCCATGATCCAAGTGAAAGGAATTTTTCCGATCTTGGCGGTTATGCTCCGTAATGGCAGAAACAACTTGTCCCTTCCACATTGAAATATAGGAGCATTTTGATTGGATTGCAAAGGAGGTAAGCCATTTTACTCGCTGTCCTGCCACTGATTGAGTCACCTGCCCTTTCATGGTGGCGGCAGGAGTTCCAGGCCGAGGAGAAAAGGGAAAGGCATGAATCCAGGCAAAATTACATGTCTGGCACATGGCCTGGGTCCGGGCAAAATCTTCATCAGTTTCTCCAGGGAAACCAGCAATAATATCGCAGGCGATAAAGGGATTGACCTTGGCCTGACGGAGCAATTCCACGGCACGGTATACTTGAGCAGAACGATAGGGCCGACGCATAGCCCGTAAAATAGCATCACTTCCAGACTGAACTGAAAGATGGAAGTAAGGCTGAATCCGCTGGTGGCTGATGATGGCACAAAGCTCTTCATCCACGCTTTCTGGATACAGGCTTGAAATACGAATACGAATGCTACGGGTATTTTCAAGAATCTTTTGCAAAAGCCCTGCAAGATTCAAATACTCCTCACCATCTTGCCCCTGATACAGACCACGATACTGAGACAGATTTACTCCCGTCAGCACCACCTCCTGCTGACCTGCTTCTTCTAGCTGCTGCACACGACGCACCGCCTCGGTCACATCTAGGGACACAGCCCTTCCTCGAGCAAGATGAATGCGACAATAGGTACACTCACAATTGCATCCGTCTTGAATCTTGATGGAGGAACGTGAATGGGCAAAGAAGGTGTCCGTAGCCAGACGAAATACTGGACTTATGGAAGACTCCTTTGACTCAGCCACTGGAGTAAATCCAGATAAATCTTTATTTTTCAAAGGTTTAGCTGAAACAAGAAGAGATTTTCTTTCCTGGCTCTCATGGACATGATGATGATTTTTGCCTTTATCATGGCCATCATCCTCTGAGTGACGACTTTTTATATTGGTGGGTTTTGGCTTTTCTGCACAGAGACGGCTCACCAAGTTTTTCAAGAATGGTGTGATTTCAATCTGAGCTCCATCAGAAACAGAGTCAAGGTGAGCTTTCAATTCCACAGGAATGTCTGCCAACAAGTCCTTCCGTGAACCAGGCAATACACAAACACGGTGGTCAATGGCTTGGATTGCCTCCACCTCCAGCTCCGCATAGCAGCCAGTTACCAAAACGCAGGAATGGGGCATTTTCCGCAACAAGAGCCGAATAAGACGACGGGCCTTTTGTTCTGCCTTTCCAGTTACCGTACAGGTATTGATGATGGAAAGCACCACATTTTCAGGAACTGGTGCAGCTGCCGTCATGGATTCCATGTCCACCACAAAGCCTGCATCAGCAAAAAAACGAGCGGCCGACTCAGATTCAATCTGATTCAGCCTGCATCCGAGAGTTTCAAAATGAACGATAAATTCTGGCACGAGAAAAGCCTTTTAAAAAGTGAAATATATGTTACAGACGAGCCTGGGCTCTTTCCCGCCCACGGGCAGCATCTGTTTGGCCTGCATTCAAGGAAAGGGATTTTTCATAGGCCGCCACAGCAGTCCGATAACTTCCTGCCATTTCTCGGGCATAACCTAACCGCATCCACCAGTAATCCAACAGTGGCTCCAGTCGAACTGCCATAGTAAGAGAAATATCTGCATGCTGATACTTTCCCTGACGAATGTAAATCTCTCCCATAAAATAATAGGCATTTCCCACTCGTCCCCCCATGTTGGGAACATAGGAAATATACTGCTCAAAGAGATTCAGAGCCTCTCTGTTCTTTCCAAGATAAAACTTTGCCTCTCCCAAAATCTCAATAAGGCGATGGTCGTAGGCATTTACCCGCAAGCCAGCATTAGCCCATTGCTCAGCCTCTGCGTACTGGCGATTTTTTACCAAGGCCCAACACATAACAACGTAGGAATCAAGATTATTGGGATTTGCCACTAATTCCTGCTGACAGGCAGCAATAGCTTGGGCATACTGACCATTATAATAAAGCTGAAGAGCGTCCACCTTTTGCTGGGTGGTATTTTGTTGGCCAAAGGCAAAACCTGAAACCAACAGGGACAAGACTATAAAAAGAATAATTTTATTGATTTTTACCATTGCTTTTTTCATCAGAACAACCTCTTATCTCACCATGGTACACTTTCCAGTAAAGTTACAACCTGGTTCTAGGGCAACTTCTGCAGAAAAAATATCACCTGTTACAGAACCAGAAGTAGCCACAAAAACAATTCGCTTGGCTTCAATGTTTCCCTGAACAGAACCACGAACAAGCACCCTGTCGGCCACAATATCGGCATTCACCACAGCTCCTGTATCTACAACCAAGTCACTGGTGGCATCTATGCGTCCACTTACCTTCCCCTTAATCATAAAGGGTTCGGCAAATTTAATCTGTCCAGAAAAAGAAATGTCGGAGGCAAGGACAGTGTCAAAATCCTCTTCCTCCAAATCCAGAATTGAAATATCTTTTGTTTCAAACATAGCTTTAACTCTAATGGGAATAGGATTTTCCGTCAAGTCATGAAAGTAGAGAAAAGCCCTTGCCTAAATCTTCAGATGTGTCTATTCTATAGAGAAGTCTAACTTTTATTCACTGTGAGGATTGGAATATGAACTTTGTTGAAGAAATGAAGAAGAAGGCCTGTGAATACCAGAACAGCCTTGTACTTCCTGAAGGTGCTGAAGAACGCACTGTTATTGCTGCTGCTGAAATCGTAAAAGAAAAGATTGCTCGTGAAGTAATTTTGTTGGGAAAGGAAGCAGACATCAAGAAGACTGCTGAAAGCAAGGGTGTAAGCTTGGAGGGAATCACCTTGATGGATCCTGAAAACTCACCTTGGAACGATGAATTTGCAAATGAATACTATGAGTTGCGAAAGAACAAGGGTATGACCCCAGAGCAGGCTGCCATTGACATGAAGCACTTCCTGCGATTCGGTGCCATGATGGTTCGCTTGGGCAAGGCCGATGCCATGATTGCTGGTGCCCTTTCTTCCACTGCCGACGTATTGCGTGCTGGACTTACCATCATCGGAACAGCTCCTGGCATGACAACTGCTTCATCCTGCTTTGTTATGGACACCCACAATCCCAAGTGGGGTGCCAACGGCTTGATGATTTTCTCTGACTGTGCTGTTATCCCCCTGCCTTCTGCTACCCAGCTGGCAGATATCGCTGTTTCCGCCGCTGATTCTTGCCGCCAGATGATTGGTGCAGAGCCAGTTGTAGCCATGATGTCCTTCTCCACAAAGGGTTCTGGTGGTAAGGACGGAAACGTGCTTCGTGTACAGGAAGCTGTAAAGCTTGCCAAGGAAAAGGCTCCTGAATTGTTGCTGGACGGTGAGTTGCAGGCTGATGCTGCACTGATTCCCGATGTAACAGAAAAGAAGGCTCCCGGTAGCCCCATCACTGGTAAGGTAAACACCCTCATCTTCCCTGACTTGGGTGCAGGAAACATTGGATACAAGCTGGTACAGCGTCTTGCTGGTGCTGACGCTTACGGTCCCTTCCTTCAGGGATTTGCTAAGCCCATCAGTGACTTGTCTAGAGGCTGCTCTGCCGACGACATCGTTGCCACCGCAGCAGTTACCCTGGTTCAGGCTGGCAAAAAATAAAATTTCTGGGCCGGTAAAAAATAAATTACCAGCAATTGGGTAAACAGTAAAGGCCACCTTTGGAAAATACTTCCAAGGTGGCTTTTTTAGAATAGAGAAATGAGGTAATTTTTTTGAATTTTAACACAATGTACTCAATTTCTATTGTTTTTAT
>JAZQSR010000085.1:0-2466 GCA_045630225.1 Treponema sp.
GTAATGCAAACTCATCTTAAACCTCTTTCTGCCAGTTATACTTTTTATTTGCCAACTCGTGAGCCTTTTCGTAATAGTAACCTGTAGACTTCATGATTGTCAACTCTTCCAATTCATGATTCAAAAGAAGTATATCTAAGTTAGTAAAATTTCCTTGTTCCAACCGACGCTGCGGGGAAAATCGAAAAAAAATCAGCCCCATTTTCGGGGCTGGATGGTCAATCAGTGGGTGGCGTACAAACAAGACTCCGGATAATTTTCTTTTTTTAGTTTAGCATAAATGGCATATAATACATCTTTCTTTGCTTTATCATTATCCTTAAATATACCATCTAATTTTGTAAACTCCACTTCTGAGGTATTTATATCAACTGTGAAAATACCATTTAGTCCCGCAGTATCAAACTCGTAGGAATACTTCGAGCCGTTTTTCGATGTCAGTTTGAATTTGATCATCTGTCATATCTCCTCTTTTCTTGTATTCCCATGGATACTTCTTGATTGCATCTGTCACTTCCTCTTTTTATCCCAGTTATCAAATCTTGCGTGATTTTGCAAAAATCATGCTCACTTCTTGGCTTTTTTTTAAATTTCTTGTTCTTCCCCCCTTCCTAAATTTTTTTTCACAATGTGATATACTAAAAACATGAAGATTCTTCTTGTTTCCCTCAATGCTTCTTATATGCATACTAATCTTGCTATCCGTGATTTGAAAAATTATGGGGATAGGCATTTTGAAAAGAAAACTGATAGGCCTCAAATTGAACTGGCTGAATTTACAATTAATCAGTCGGTGACAGAGGTTTTGCGAGAGATTGCCTTTACTGGTGCAGATTGGATTTTGTTTTCAACCTATATCTGGAATGCAGAATATGTTTGTAAGATTTTGCCAGAAATAAAAAAGTTGCTTCCCGATTGTGTTCTTGGTGCTGGCGGTCCTGAATTTGGCTATGGGGCACAAGAATATTTAGAAAAATTTCCATCTTTGGATGTCATTATTTTTGGAGAAGGGGAGCTTACTTTTACAGAATTAGTTGAAAAGGTTCTGGAGTTTTCCTCTGAGGTAGATTCTGTTAGTTTTGAAAAGTTTAAATCTCAAATAAAAGGAATAAGAGGCATTTATTATCGAGAAGGGAATATACAATATACTGGAGACAGGGATTGTATTGAAAATCTAGATGCACTTCCTTTTCCCTATCCTGAAATTGTGGCTGGCAGTACTGATCCAGACCACAAAATCTATTATTACGAATCTAGCAGAGGCTGTCCTTTTTGCTGTTCCTATTGTCTTTCTTCTGTGGATAAACGGGTGAGATTTAAAAGTTTTGAGCGAACCTGTGAGGAACTTCAGATATTTTTAGACCAAAAGGTAAAACTCGTAAAATTTGTGGATAGAACCTATAACCTAAAGGAAGCGCATTACTTGAAAATTTGGGAATTTATTCTCAATCATCATAATGGAAAGACAATGTTCCATTTTGAAATTGAAGCAGAACATCTTTCCCAAAAAGCCCTTGATTTTTTGCAAAGGGTTCCAGAAGGGGTTATGCAGTTTGAAATGGGAATTCAGTCTGCAAATAAAAAAACGCTGGCTGCCATACATCGTTCAACAAATGTAGAAGAACTGGCAAGAAAAATACAGCAGCTTCCTTCCACCATTCATCAGCATTTAGATTTAATTGCAGGTCTTCCCTATGAGGATTTAGAAAGTTTTGGTCAAAGCTATGATTTTGTTATGGCCTTAAAACCTGATGCCCTGCAGTTGGGCTTTTTAAAAATCCTACGGGGAACGTTTATGGAAAGCTATGCCCGGGAAAATGGCTGGAAGTGGATGGAAACCCCAGTGTATGAAACCTTGTCTACACCATATTTAAGTTTTGCTGATATGGCTTTTTTGAAGATTATAGAAACGGTAACAGATGCCTACTGGAACAAGGGGAGCTTTGCCTCCACAATGAATTATATTGTTAGGGTAACCAGTCCCTGGAGCTTTTTCTGTGGCCTGGTAGAATATGGGAGGTCTGTGAGAGCTTTTTTACAGGCACGAAGGGAATCCTATTGGTTTGAACTCCTTTGTGATTTTATACTGCTAGAAAATAATACAGCTTTGGACAGGGCGCTGGATAAAAGCCTAATGTATGACTTGCTCCGCTACGATTTTGTTCGTGGCGGTAAAAAGGGAAATTTTCCTGTTTGGTATAAGCATCATTACAATAAAGACAGGCACAGGGACTTACTAGCTCACTCTGGCCTTCTTGAAAATTCAAGAATCGGTTTTTCTATAACTGAGTATGAAGTGTTTGATTGGAATGTACAGGCAGAAAAACCAGAAGAAGAAAAGGGGCATTGGGAAATGCTTATACGGTACAAGTAATTTCTGATCTAGCTAGACAGGTGGTGGTGGCGTGTAAAGTCAGGGGAATGTGTCTAGCTAGACAGGTCGTCGTGGCGTGTAAGGACAGGGGA
>JAZQSR010000086.1:0-27047 GCA_045630225.1 Treponema sp.
AGATGAAGTTCTTTCAATGCTCAAACAACTTCCACAGAGTGAAAAAAAAGTTCTTAATCTGATCAGCAGTTTAATTTCAAAATTGACACTACCCAAACTTCCCCAAAATTAATTATTCGAAATTATCGTTGTATTCTACTTTATATACTTATCAATTTAATACTAAAAAAAAACCCTGCCAAATGGCACGGTGAATTATTAAGATGTTATCTTAATTTTTTGGTATAAATTAGTTAACACCCATCTTTGCAGAAATAACGATCTTCTGTACTTCTGATGTTCCTTCGTAGATCTCAGTGATCTTAGCATCACGCATGAAGCGCTCGAAGGGGAACTCGCGGGTATAACCCATACCACCAACCAACTGCAAGCAACGGCGTGTTACATCGCTCGCAACTTCAGATGCGAAGAGCTTAGCCTGTGCGGAATAGAATCCATAATCTGGATCGTTGTCTTCCTTACCCTGAGCTGCCTTGTACAACAAGAAGCGAGCAGCGTTAACCTTAGTCTGCATATCTGCCAATTCGAACTGAGTGTTCTGGAACTGGCTGATGCGCTTACCGAACTGTACGCGCTCCTTAACATACTTGATACACTCGTTGATAGCACCCTGTGCAATACCGAGAGCCTGAGCACCGATACTTACACGTCCACCATCCAAGGTCTTCATAGCAATCTTGAATCCTTCTCCAACTTCACCTAGCAAGCGATCCTTGGGGATTTTGCAGTCTTCGAGGAACAACTGGCAAGTAGAAGAACCACGGATACCCATCTTCTTCTCGTGAGCACCTACTGTGAAACCAGCATCGCTTCTCTCTACGATGAAAGCAGTGATTCCACCACGTGTCCCCTTGGACTTGTCAGTAGCAGCAAAGATAACGAAGATATCAGCATAACCAGCGTTGGTGATGAAGATCTTGGAACCGTTGAGCAACCAGTGATCTCCCTTATCAACAGCAGTAGTTTCTGTTCCACCAGCATCGGAACCAGCGTTAGGCTCGGTCAAACCGAAAGCACCCAAGCTCTCTCCAGAAGCTAACTTTGTCAAGTACTTCATCTTCTGCTCTTCTGTTCCGAAGTAGCTAATAGGCCATGCACAAAGAGAAGTATGAGCAGCAACCATAACAGATGTTGTTCCACAAACCTCAGCAAGCTTTTCACATACAACAATGTATGTCAAGAAGGTCATACCAGCACCGCTGTACTTCTCATCGAATGGAACACCGAACATACCCATTTCGGCCAATTCCTTCCATGTGTCAACAGGGAATTCTTCTTTCTCGTCTACCTCAGCAGCACGAGGTGCAACCTTCTCAGCAGCATACTTTGTGATCAAATCAACAATACTCTGCTCATCTTCACTGAACTTAAAATCCATCTTTTTCCTCCTTATGGAATTTTATTCAATTCCCCTCCGAAGAGGGGTATTATGCACTAATTAGCCACGAGCCTTTTTGATTTCTGCAATCAATACAGGCAATACATCGAAGAGGTTTCCTACAACACCATAATCTGCACGGTTGAAGATAGGAGCCTCAGGATCCTTATTGATAGCAACTACGCAGTCTGCACCGCTGATACCTGCCAAGTGCTGGATAGCACCAGAGATACCACAAGCAATGTACAACTTGGGAGAAACAGTCTTTCCTGTCTGTCCAACCTGGTGAGCATAAGGAATCCATCCAGAATCAACAGCTGCACGAGATGCTCCAACTTCAGCCTTGAGTTCCTGAGCCAACTCACGGATAATAGCAAAGCCATCTGCGGAACCAACACCACGTCCACCAGAAACGATGATTTCAGCACCTTCCAAGTCCACCTTATTATCGGACATATCAGCCAAAATCTCAAGCACCTGGGTACGAATCTGATCGGGGGAAACCTTTACTTCCTCGCGGATAATTTCTGCATTTCCACCAACCAACTCTCTCTTGAATACACCAGGGCGTACAGTTCCCATCTGAGGTGTGTGGTCAGGACACTTAATGGTAGCCATCAAGTTACCACCGAATGCAGGGCGAGTCCATGCAACGATAGTTGAACCATCTTCCAAAGTATCAACATCAAGAGCAGTACAGTCTGCAACGAGACCAGTATCCAAACGAGCGTTAATACGAGGACCTAAGTCGCGACCATTGTTTGTAGCTCCCAACATAGCACTCAAAGGAGCATATTTCTTCATCAACTCACAAACAGCAATTGTGTAAGCATCAGTTGTATACTTCTTGTATACTTCGTCATCAACAACGATGATCTGATCTGCACCGTGCTCTTGAACAGCCTTAACAGCAGCATCAACATTATATCCGATAACGAGGGCAACCAACTTTCCGCCCTGCTTCTGAGCCATCATTCTACCAGGAGTTAACAACTCCAAGCCCACATTCTTTGCGGAACCGTCCTCGTTTGTCTCAACAATTACCCAAAGATCGTTAGTTTTATTGCATTTCATACTCTATTCCCTCCTTCCTTAGATAATGCTGGCATCGTTCAACATCTTGAACAGCTTCTTTGCACCTTCTTCTGGTGTTTCTTCTTCAATCTTGATTCCACCTTCTCGCTTAGGAGGTACAAAGCTCTTCTTAACCTTTGTGGGAGAACCATTCAATCCGAGACGTACTTCTTCAACATCGGCAAGATCAGCTACAGAAATCTGTGGAACCTCAGCCTTGTTGGAAGCCAACTTTCTCTTAATGTTAGGTGTACGAACTTCCCAAGCTGGCTGTGTATAGGTGATAAGACAGGGCATCTTAACTCCGATAATTTCAAAGCCCTCATCGGTCTGCTTCTTAGCCTTCATGCTATCTCCAGTAACTTCAACTTCCCAACAGTTTGTAACCTGAGGAATGTTGAGCCACTCAGCAAGTTCAGGACCAACCTGTCCAGTGTCACCATCGATAGCCTGCTTTCCGCAGAAGATTGCATCAAACTTTCCTTCCAAGGTTTCCAGCTTTTCTACAGTCTTGCGAAGAACGTAGCTTGTTGCCAAAGTATCAGAACCACCAAACTTGCGGTCTGTAACCAAGTAGGCCTTGTCAGCAGCAATAGCGAGACACTCTCTCAATGCCTTTTCTGCCTGAGGGGGACCCATAGTAACAACTACAATCTTTGCATCAGGATTGTTGTCTTTAATGCGTGCAGCAGACTCGAGAGCATATGTGTCAAATGGGTTCACAATGCTGGGTACACCATCACGGATAAGGGTGTTTTTTACCGGATCGATTTTAATCTCTGTTGTGTCCGGAACTTGTTTGATACAAACAAGAATATTCATATCTTCTTACCTCCTATATTTGCGATTCACTCGAAATATTCGCCAAGAAATAATAATTATATCTTTCACCAGTTTATCACTGCTTGTTTAAAAATGCAAGAAAAAAAAGCGAAATTATTCGATATTTTTCGAAAATATTATATCGATATACTTTTAATTATTATCAAAATCATTTCGCTTGTAGATTTTTAACGAACTAAGACCTTTTCTACCTCGCAAACATACATGAAATGGTAATCTTTATTGGGATAGACCTTTGGTTCGATGGTTGTGTCTACAAAGCAGTTTGGATCCAGCTGTTGACAAAAGAGTTTGCGACAAACCAAGACAATCTTGGACTGGTCAAAATAGGGGACGCCATCTTCATGGCAAACCGTGAGACCAGCCTTTTCTATCTTGGCCTCATTACGGCCCGAAACGGTACCGAGATAGGTTAATTCCTTGCGGAAATTTTCATCTAGTACACAAAGGGAAAGATGAGAAGATCCATCTACAAACTCCTTTGTGTAACGTTGGGGACGAATGAAGATAAAGGCAGCATTCTTATGCCACATCACTCCAAGTCCACCCCAAGAAGCAGTCATGGTATTTACCTTACCGTCAATTTCGGCGGTAATCAGCATCCAATCTTTTCCGATAGTGGAAAAGGCATTTGCAGAAAGTTCTTCTGGCTGAATTGTTTTGAATGTGTTCATAAAATACATGATACTCCTTGGGACGATTTTTCGCAATCTTTATCCGCAGCAGGGATGATTGGGAAGTGAAATGGCTTCTGGAGTGCCATTCTTCATGCACAAGTGCACTGCCGCAGTTTTGAAGGCTTTGGGCAAGGCCAAAATATTGGGATTATCTCCCACATATTTTTTCTTGGCATCTTCCAAAGCCTCTTCAAAGGTGGCACGTGTTTTAAGCCCCATACCTCTGGCAATTCCAGGCTCTTGAGCACCTACGATGTAAATGGCAGAGGTATCCATCTCTGCAATATGACCGCAGGAAATCATGGAAAAGCCGTGGAAGGGATGGAAGTCATTGCAATAGCGATACTGACGAATGTATTCCTCATTGGTGGCAAAATACTCACCATAGCGATTCATGTCTGGCAAGGTGTTCATGTAATCCTTTTGGAACATGTCGTACATCTGGCGGGTATAGGACCACAACTCGTCGTGGAAATAACCATTACAAATAGAAGAACAAATGATAACGCAGCGATCGCTCATAATACGCTTGTGGCGAATAACCTGAGCAGAAAGGGACTGCATCTCTCCAGCATAGCCAGAGAAAATTTCAATCTGACGGGACTTGGTATCCAGTACTGCATCACAACAGAAGAATTTTTTGCCCATGGCATTTTCCATGTGCTGGCCAATTTCATCGAATTTGGTGCGCATGAGGGAGGTGCTACTAACTGGGGTAAAGTCCTTGCGGTGCATGACGCAGGGAACGTGATGGGAAGCGATGGAGCGCCAGTGAGTAATTCCTGTGGCACAATGTTTGTAGCCACCAGAATACCACCGTAGGGATTTCCCTGAACATGACCAATCAGAATTGCCACGTCGCTTTCATACACGTACTTGTTCATGAGAACAGGATCTCCACGCTGGGTAGCACCTAAATCCACCAGATGGTCGTAGTCTTCGCTGTCGTGATTGATGATTTGACCACAATGCCAGAACTCATCAAAAAGCTCCCGCCCCAGAAAACCAAGGATTTCTTGTTCAGTATTTTTATGATGAAGACCGTTGGAGCAAATTAGCAGGATGTCTTTTTTTTCTACGCCAGCAGCATACAATTCCTGCAGCACCAACTTGATGGAAATTTTTCTGTGGGAAGTAGCCTGCTCTCCACCTTTTACTCGGTCTGGGAATACGGTGGCCCCGCAGAAATGACTGCCATGCGTGCAGACAATCGCACCTTGGACGTAGGATACATTGGAGCAGGTGTTACTTGGAACCCCATTGATGGAGCAGGAAACTCTCTGTCTTTTGTTTTCCTTGATGTTTTGAGCAATGCAGAAATGCTGTTGGCAAAGAAGGGCGTATTTACAGATGCAAACATTCTCACCCCCCAGGGCTTTCAGCGGGGAAATCTAATTATTGAAAACGAAAAGATTTTGGAGGTGGCATCTCCCTTAATGCCAGAAAATTCCCAGATAATCCAAGGCAAGGGACGAAAAATCGTTCCTGGCTTTATTGACATTCATACCCACGGTGCAGTGGGAGTGGATTTTAACCACGCAGAAGCAGAAGATGTAGTAAAGGTGGCAGATTTTTTTGCCTCCCAAGGTGTTACCAGCTTTTATCCTGCAGTGTTAACTGATGAAATTCCAGTAATGTGTCAGCGACTGGCTGCAGTGGCAAAGGCAAAAAACGAGCTCGGCTGCACAGCTGTGGCAGGAATCCATCTGGAAGGGCCCTTCCTTTCACCAGCCTACAAGGGGGCCATGCCGGAGCATTTATTGCAAAAGCCCGACTACAATCTCTTTTGCCAATTCCAAGAGGCAGCCCAAGGACTTATTAAGGTTATCACCATTGCTCCAGAGCTAGAAGGTGCTGTGGAGCTAATTCAAAAACTCAGCCAAGAGAGTGTGCGAGTATCCTTGGGCCACAGCGGAGCTAGCTATGAGCAAGCCATGGCCGCCATCAAAGCAGGAGCAGCCAGCACCACCCACACCATGAACGGCATGAAGCTGCTTCACATGCATGATCCTGCCATTCTCACTGCAGTGCTGGAATCTGATGTGTACTGCGAAATGATTTGTGACGGCTTCCATCTTCATCCACCCATTGTTCGACTTTTACTGAAGATAAAGGGACTGAATCGCATGGTTCCCGTTACCGACAGCATTATGGCAGCAGGATGTCCTGATGGAGAATATGTCCTTGGGGTAAATCCAGTGATTGTGGAAGGAGGAGATGCCAAGCTAAAAACCACAGGAGTTCGGGCAGGAAGCACCCTCACCATGAAGCGAGCCCTGGACAACCTACGTCAATTCACCACCCTGCCAGAAGAGGATTTGTATCGCCTTGTTTCTGAAAATGCAGCCCAGCTCATGGGAATTTTCGATTACACTGGCTCCATTCAGCAGGGCAAGCAGGCAGATTTAGTGCTTTTGAATCAAAACAACGAAATTGACCTGGTATTTACCAAAGGTCAAATAACTTATTATCCAGCAGAAAACTAATAGAAACCGAGGAGAACCAACATGAAGGGAAATGTGCTGATTGTTCACGGTGGAGCTCCCACTGCCGTCATTAACGCTTCACTCTACGGAGCCATTACCGAGGCAAAAAATACCCAGAAGTGAAAAAAATCTACGGAGCACGAGGTGATAGTGGTGCCATTGCCTCTGGGGACTTTATCGATTTGACAAACATTCCCCAAGAGCAGCTGGAACGTCTCCCCTTTACTCCTGGCTCTGCCATTGGCACCTCCCGAACCCCCTTGGTAGAAGCTGATTACAAGGCCATTGCTGAGTCATTAAAAAAGCATAATATCAAGTGGCTGCTGTTCAATGGAGGGAACGGTTCTATGGATGCCTGCGGAAAGGTGGCAGCCCAAGTCAAGGATACGGATATTCGTGTAGTGGGCATTCCCAAAACCATAGACAACGACATTGCCATTACAGACCATGCCCCCGGCTTTGGAAGTGCCGCCCGTTATCTTGCCGCCTCTGTTCGAGAATTATGCTACGACGTAGCAAGTCTCCCCATTCACGTGGCGGTGATAGAAGCCATGGGCCGAAACGCAGGCTGGCTCACCGCTGCCTCAGCCCTAGCAGGAGAAACAGCTGTAATGGTGGGCTTCCGCCGTCTTTCAGCAAGCGCAAGCCTTCAGCAGGGATACAACAGCGAAACCTTTTTAATTCCTGTAGAAGAAGTTATGCTGAAAGAACGCACTTTAGAGGAGCGATACATCAGTCCATCTGCTGATGGCATCACCCAGGAATTTATCCAGTGGTGTAGCCCCTTGATTGGTGGAGAACTCCCAGAGTTTCCGCGATTTACATAAAGCTTTTTCTTGGATTTTTTTCTCCAAATCCTCCTTAAATTTTTAAGGATTTAGAAGAAATTTAATTGACATAATGATTACAAATTTGTATTATGTACAAAGTGATTGCACTATGCTAACTCTTGCAATCGATTTTTTACTAGGAGTATATTACTATGTCATTGATTAACAAAGAAATTGCTGATTTTACTGTAGAAGCATACCAGAGTGGTACTTTCAAGACTGTTTCCAAGAAGGATGTTTTGGGAAAGTGGTCTGTATTCTTCTTCTATCCTGCTGACTTCACATTCGTATGTCCTACAGAGTTAGAAGACTTGCAGAACAAGTATGCTGAGTTCCAGAAGATTGGTTGCGAAGTTTACTCTGTTTCTACAGACACACACTTCGTACACAAGGCTTGGGCAGATACTTCCAAGACAATTAAGGCTATTCAGTACACCATGCTTGCTGACCCCACTCACGTTCTTGCTAAGGACTTCGAAGTTTACATCGAGGGAAATGGTTTGGCAGAGCGCGGAACCTTCGTATTGAATCCTGAAGGAAAGATTGTTGCTTACGAAGTAAACGCTGGTAACGTAGGACGCAACGCAGAAGAGTTGCTCCGCAAGGTACAGGCTAGCCAGTTCGTAGCAAAGAACGGTGACCAGGTTTGTCCTGCAAAGTGGCAGCCAGGTGCTGAGACTCTCAAGCCCAGCTTGGACTTGGTAGGAGCCCTGTAATAATGAGTGACCGCAACGATACTATCTACGACGTAGTTGTTATCGGTGGCGGTCCTGCTGGTCTCACAACAGCCCTGTATTTGGCCCGTGCCAAGTACAGGGTTCTTGTTATTGAGAAGGATAACTTTGGCGGGCAGATTACCATCACATCCGAAGTGGTAAACTACCCCGGAGTGGAACATACCAGCGGTGCTGCCCTTACTGAAACAATGAGAAAACAGGCACAGAATTTTGGTGCCGAATTTATGTTAGCCGAAGTAGAACGGATTTCCGTGGAGGGAGACCTGAAGAGCGTCTTTACGACCAAAGGGGAACTTAAGTGCTTCGGTATTCTTTTGGCCACAGGTGCCCGCCCCCGCATGATTGGATTCAAGGGGGAAGCTGAATTCAAGGGTCACGGTGTAGCCTATTGTGCAACTTGTGACGGTGAATTCTTTACTGGCAAGGAAGTCTTTGTTGTTGGTGGTGGATTTGCTGCCGCAGAAGAAAGTGTCTTCCTGACAAAATATGCTCGTCACGTAAATATCCTTATCCGAAAAGACGACTTTGGTTGTGCAAAATCTGTTGCTGACGAAGCAAAACATCACGAAAAAATTACCGTTCTCACCAATACCGAAGTAGAAGAAGTTATGGGAGATTCCGTTCTCCGTGCTATCCGCTACCGCAACAACAAGACTGGTGAGGTAACTGAATACAAGGCAGATTCAGGCGACAATATCGGTGTCTTTGTGTTTGCAGGATACGAGCCAGCCACTGAGTTGGTAAAGGGAATTGCAAAGCTCAATGAACAAGGCTATGTAATTACCGATGAAAATATGCAGACAAATGTAGCTGGTCTCTATGCCGCAGGTGACGTTCGCATCAAGAACCTTCGCCAGGTGGTAACTGCTGTTGGGGATGGAGCCTTGGCCGCAACAGAGCTTGAAAAATATGCCACAGCCATGCAGCGAAAAACAGGAATCAAGCCGGAACAGCCACAGGTAGCAGCAGCTCCAAGTCACAGTGCACCAGAGGCTGACTCAGCTCCAGCTGAAGCCAGCGGCCACAAAAGTGACTTGTTCACTCCAGAAATGTTAACCCAGCTGAACACCGTGTTCTCCCGCATGGAAAACAACTTGATTCTGGAATTGCACTTAGACGACAGACCTGTTTCCCAGGAGCTGGAAAATTATATGGAAGAGCTGGCAAAGCTCACCTCCAAGCTTGAGGTACGTACTGCTTCCAGCGACCTGCAGCACAAGCCCTGTGTTCGTATCTGCCGAGAAGATGGTAGCTGGACAGGCTTGGCATTCCACGGAGTTCCTGGTGGCCACGAGTTCACATCCTTTGTGTTGGGCTTGTACAATGCCGCTGGTCCTGGACAGCAGCTTGACCCCGACGTAATGTCAGAGACTCAGGCCATTGCAAAGCCAGTGGATATTAAGATTCTTATTTCACTGTCCTGCACCATGTGTCCTGACTTGGTAACAGCAGCTCAGCGTTTGGCAGCCTTGAACGACAACATTTCAGCAGAAATCTACGACCTGAATCACTTCCCCGATCTTCGGGATAAGTATCAGGTAATGAGTGTTCCCTGTATGATTATCAATGATGGAGAGTCATCCTTTGGAAAGAAGAATGCTCGCCAGATTTTGGACTTGATTCAGGCAAGTTTGTAAGAGTATGGGGAAACTCACAAAACTTTAATATTTTGTGAATTTCCACCAATCAACATCTTGATTCTTGTCGAATTGTCATAAATTCTATACATTATAACCGATGGTTTTCCAGTTCTGGACACAGGCCATCGGTTATTTTTTTATCCCAATCTATCTTTAGGAGAATCCTCATTGAACCTGTTGAGTAAGGCTATGAAAGAAGCCATCAGCTCGGTGTTGCCGATTTTTGCCATCGTTCTTGTGCTGAGTATATCCATCGCTCCCCTAGAAACGGGTGTTTTGGTATTGTTCCTCTTTGGAACCCTCACATTGATTTTAGGCATGAGTCTTTTTACCATTGGCTCAGAAATTTCCATGCAACCACTGGGAGATGGTATTGGTGCTAAAATCGGAAAGTCAAAACATATTATCATCCCCATGATTTTATGTTTTGTATTAGGTGTAATAATCACCATTGCAGAGCCAGATCTCACCGTATTGGCAGAACAAGTTCCCTCTGTTCCCAACATGACCTTGATTATGTCTGTAGGTATTGGTGTGGGTATCTTTTTAACCATCTCCATGGTACGAACTCGCACAGGTATCCCCCTGTCTCGATTATTGATTATCTTTTATATCATCGTTATTGTTTTAGCCTTTTTTGCCCCCGATGATTTCATCCCCGCAGCCTTTGACTCAGGCGGTGTTACCACAGGCCCCATCACTGTCCCCTTTATTATGGCCTTGGGTGCAGGTATGGCCATGATGAGTCACGCAAAAAATGCCCACGAAAACAGCTTCGGTTTGGTAGCCCTGTGTAGCGTTGGTCCCATTCTGTCAGTTTTGATTCTCAGCATTACCTTTCAGCCAGCAGCTACCACTACAGAAACCCAGCTGATTATTGCTCAAGATACAAAGGGAGCCTTTCTTCTCTTTGCCCATGCTTTTCCCCACTACGCAGAAGAAGTACTCAAAGCCTTAGCACCAATTTTTGGCTGCTTAGTGCTATTCCAGCTCATTACTCGCAGCTTCAGCAGACACCAGATGATGCGAATTATTGTAGGATGTACTTATACCTATGTAGGACTAGTTCTTTTTTTGGCGGGAGCAAATATTGGCTTTATGCCAGCAGGTCGCCTTATTGGAGCAGGAATAGCTGCTTCTCGCACAAAATTCTTGTTGATTCCAGCTGGTGCATTGATGGGATACTTTGTCGTTTCCGCCGAGCCTGCCGTTCACTCCTTGAAAAAGCAGGTTGCAGAGGTCACTAACGGCGCCATTGGACAAAATGCCATCGGTATTGCCCTGTCTATCGGTGTAGCCTGCTCCGTTGGTATTTCCATGTTACGAGTATTAACAGGAATTCCCATTCTTCCCATTTTGATTGTAGGCTATGTCATCTCCTTGGCAATCACTTTTTTTGTGCCTCCCATTTACACTGGTATCGCCTTTGACTCTGGTGGAGTTGCCAGTGGTCCCATGACATCTACCTTTATCCTGCCCTTTGCTATTGGAGCCTGCGATGCTGCTGGTGGCAACGTCATGACCGATGCCTTTGGAATCGTGGCAATGGTTGCCATGACCCCTCTTATCACCATTCAGGTAATGGGATTGCTGGGTAGAATAAAGCAGAAAAAACTCCAGCAACAGGCCCACAGTCAGCTATTGCAGATTGAAGACGACATGATTTACTACAAGGAGGTGACCAAATGAGTGCAACAGAAGAAAATCCCATGGTATTGATTCTTTCCATCTTGGAACGAGGAAAGGGAAAATCCTACATGGAAATGTTAACTCAACAAGACATTCACTTTCATACCCAAACCATGGGTTTTGGAACGGCACCTTCAGAAATGATGGATATTTTGGGATTAGGTAGCAACGATAAGGATGTGATTTTGAGCCTTGCTCCCAAACAGGAAGTTACTGCATTAACAACAATTCTCCGAGGAAATCTTGGCTCCAGCAGATACCGTGGCTTGATGATGGAGTTAAAGCTTTCTGCCATTAATCGTCTTACTGCGGAAATGATTGTCCGCACTACCCCAGAAAAACAAATCCAGAAAGGAGAGGATGAAGAAGAAATGAGAAACGAATACCACCACCAGCTTATATTGATTTCTGTAAACCAAGGCTGTACCGATGAAGTTATGCATACTGCTCGTGGAGCAGGAGCCATGGGTGGCACCATCATTCGCTCTCGCCTTGCAGAAACTGAAATTATGTCTCAGTTTGGTATACAAGGAGTTATGGCAGAGCGGGAAATCATCATGATTTTGGCTGCTTCCAACATTGCCACAAAGATTATGGATGCAGTAAACAAGGCCCATGGTGTACGAAGTGAAGCCAACGGCATTGTCTGTGCTCTGCCAGTAGAACGAGCCTTCAAAGTATAGTTTTATAAGAGCAAGGAGTTTTCCCAAAAACTCCTTGCTTTTTACAGCTTTTTTCTAAAAATATAGGTCATAAATTTTTTGTCTGGTGTGGAAAAGGTTTCATTACCCTCAGCCTCCACCAAGGTAAAACCGTGATTCGGATACCACTGATGATTGCAATCGCTATCTGTCCATAAATACAGGGATTTAAAGCCTGCCCTTCTAAGGACTGCTTCTAGCTGGGATAAAATCAAGCTGCCACATCCCCGCTGACTACTGGCAAAAAGACTAAGGCGAATATCATCCTTTTCCATAAAGCTACAGGTTTTAGCATCCATATGTTCAAGATACTCCACTACCCGCTGCAGGCTTTCCCTTTCCCTTCCAGAAAGAGTTCCACTATTTTCTTCCAGCCACTGAAGGGCATGGTTTTCTTCTTCTTTCCGGGCAGCAAAGGCCACCGCTTGCAGTTCTTCCCCTTGAACAAGTTGAAAGGCAAATTCATTGTAAAAGATATTATGCCGAACAATAAATTCCACGTCTAAATCCTGCTTTTTTTCAGGTAACTTTTCAGCCCCACCAGTATCCCAGTCCATCATGGACACTTCAGTACTCCAGTCCATCATGGACCAGAGCGGCGTTACCCACCCCACAATCTCTGGGATGTATTTTGCATCAAAAGGCTCTAGGTTCATATCAATTCTCATTGTATCGGGAAGGAATACAAAGAATCAATGCTGGTGATTTTTAGAAGCTTAAATACAGTTTTTTGTTGACAAATTAAGGAGCAAAGTGTTACTTTGTATACAAGGAGTAATACAATGGCTACTATAAGTGTGAGAATGGATGACAATACAAAGGCAGCTTTTGAGGGATTTTGCGAGTCTGTGGGACTGACCGTGTCCGCAGCTATAAACATGTTTGCAAAAATTACCCTGAGAGAAGGCCGCATTCCCTTTGAGGTAGCAGGAGATCCCTTTTGGAGCGATGCAAATCAGGAGCGACTGAGAAAATCTATCAAACAAATTGAAGAAGGTAGATTTTCCAAACATGATATTCTTGAGGTGGAATAATGCAGAAAAATTGGTCAGACATCCCATGGGAAGACTACTTGAGCCTTCAATCTAATAAGAAACTACTGAAACGAGTCAACGAAATTCTCAAAGATATTGATCGTAATGGATATAAAGGGATTGGAAAACCAGAACCATTAAAGGGGGATTTTTCTGGGTATTGGAGCCGACGTATTGATGATTATCACAGAATTGTCTATAAAATCCAAGATGGAGAAATGTATATTGCCTATTGTGGAACTCATTACCACAAATAAGCTCTTCCCCTCAATTTTTCCCTGCTATATCTCAGTACCCGTATTTACCACGTAATTTAATCAAAAACACCATCGTTACCAGGGCTGCTAACAAATCGGCAGCCACCATGGCACACCAAATTCCAGTAAGCCCAAAGAACAAGGGCAAAATCAAAATCGTTGCAACCTGAAATACCAATGTCCGCAGAAAGGAAATAAGGGCAGAAACAAGGCCGTTGTTCAAGGCGGTAAAAAAGCTAGAGCCCCAAATATTTATACCAGTAAAAATGAAGCAAAAAAGACTGATTCTTCCACCCCGCAAGGTCATGAGCATCAAATCCTGATCATAGCCAGTGAACAAAACCACCATGGGGCGGGCAAAAAGCTGCCCAATGGAAACAAGGACTGCACCACCCACCAGCATCAAGAGAAGTCCCTTACCAAACATATTGTGCAGTTCACTTTGATTTTTTGCCCCGTAGTGATAGCTTACAATGGGACTTGAACCAATGGCGTACCCAATAAACAAGGACACAAAGATAAACCCTGCATACATCAGCACACCGTAAGCAGCCACTCCATCCTCACCAGCATACTTCATCAGCTGAAGATTGTACAAAAAGCCCACCACCGAGGCAGACAGATTGCTTACCATCTCGGAAGAACCATTGGTACAGGTTTTGAAAAAAATCCGCCCGTAAAATTCAGTCTTTCCCAAATGCAAGAGGCTGGTATTATGTGGGCGAAAGAAATACACCAAGGGAATGATGGCTCCTACCCCATAGCCTATAACCGTAGCAAAGGCTGCTCCTGCCACTCCCCAGGCAAATATCTTGATAAAGACAAAATCCAGCACAATATTGGTAAGGCCAGCTGCCATAGTTACCTTCAAATTATAGCCGGGTTTTTCTGCCACCACAAAAAAGCTCTGGAACATGGTTTGCATCATGTAAAGGGGAATTGCTGCAAAAAGAATTCGTCCGTAGGTGATACAATAGCTCAGTAAATCTCCCTCAGCTCCCAAACGGCGGGCAATATTGGGAGAAAGAAAAAATCCCATCACCGCAAAGCCACAGCCCAGCACAAAGGTAGCATATACAATCATGGAAAAATAGCGATTTGCCAGCTGCCCCTTTCCCTGGCCCAAGGTCATGGAAACAATGGCACTACCACCTGTTCCCAGCATAAAGCCCACAGAGCTCACCCCCAGCAACAGAGGCATAATCAGATTCACTGCAGCAAAGGCTGTTTTTCCCACAAAGTTTGACACAAACAGGCCATCCACAATGCTGTAGGTAGAAGTAAAAAGCATCATCAGCACGGAAGGCAATACATAATGAAAGAGTTTTTTGAAGGTAAAGTGATCTGATAATTGAATTTCCATAAAATTTCCTTTTGAAGGAACTATTACACACAATCCGCCTATAAATGTCAAGAAAGGCCTCTTTTGCATTATTCCTTAAAATCAAATTTGACAGATTTGATTTATGGGGGTACAATATAAAGAAGCAGCCTAAGACGATTAACTTGCTTTGTACATTACAGTTAATGCGCCTTGACCTGCAATTCAGCGTTAAGGAGTCAAGATATGAAAGAAACACATGGAACACAAACCGTAGAAGTTATCGCAGGACGAAAGATTATTCTTTCTTCTGGAAAGGGTCAGACAAATGTTGATGATTTGAAATGGCTCATGGAAACGGTTTTGCGTCATGCCGCACTGTGGAAAGCTACTGGTTGGGCATACATTGCTGATTGTTCTGAAATGGGTCCCGTTGGACCAAGTGAAGGTGGACAGTTAGTAGTAATGACAAAGGCCTTTGTAGAAGCAGGATGTAAGGCATTTGGCTTTGCAGAAGGTTCCTCTCTCATGTTAAAGATTCAGGCTCAGAAAAACACCCAGCTTTCACAAACTGGTGTTCTGGAAGGCCACTTTGCCACAGTACCAGAAGTACTGGATTGGCTTCAGAAGGATGTTCATATTTAACCATATAACCCTCCAAACTAGATTTTGGACAGTTCTTAAGGTTTTCTGACCTTGGGGGCTGTCCTTTTTTTTCATTTACCATAGGATTGTAATTTCTTTCAGGAATTCCTTGCTCCTTCTAAAAGAAATTTGTATCATGCACATCATGGAAACACTTTCTAGCCAGAGGGATTTTCAACCCATTCTCTTTCCGCACCCAGAAGAGGCCCACCAAGGCGTTGTTGCCATTACCCACGAACTTACAAGAGACATGCTCTATTCAGCCTATTTACAGGGCATTTTTCCCTGGTTCAATCAGGAGGAGGGAGAGCCTGTGGTGTGGTGGTCTCCCGATCCCCGCTTTGTACTTTTTCCCCAGGAATTTCATCTTCCCAAGCGACTCAAGCGATTTCTAGCCCACAGTCCTTATCAATACACCATGAACAAAGCCTTTTCACAGGTGATTACTGGCTGTGCCAAGGTAAAGCGGCCAGACCAGCATGGCACCTGGATTGGCCCTGCCATGATTGATGTGTACTGCCAGCTTTTTGACTGTGGAGTGGCCCATTCCGTGGAGGTGTGGCGAGAAGAGCTGCTGGTGGGTGGTTTGTACGGTGTCCTTGTGGGACAAGTATTTTTTGGAGAATCCATGTTTTCTCTGGAACCAGATACGTCAAAGTCAGCCTTTGCCCATTTTGTGCAGGCCTTTCGTAATTGCGGTGGTCAGCTCATTGATTCCCAGGTATACACCTCCAATTTAGCTCGATTTGGGGCAAGAAATATTAGCCGCACCGCCTTTCTTCGGCTGGAAAAGGATTTCCTTACAAAAAGTCTTACGAAAAACCTCCAAGATGAATTTATTCAGGTGGTGAATCAAAGCTCCGCCCCATAAACAGTCTCCAAGAAAAATCTAGGAAACAGATTTGCTTTCTCCTATTCCTTTAACGTACACTTTAGGGTAACGGAGAAATCATGAGTTCGAAATATTCTCAAGAGCAAAAGCTTGCAGCAGTACATGCATATATCAAAGGCGAAGGAGGGATTCGTCAAATTGCTCGGGATTATCAGGTTTCTCGAGGAGCCTTGATTCAATGGGTTGCCTATTACAAGAAAAACGGCTGCCTTCCTGATACCACCCCCAAAACAACACCAAGTCCTCACCCACTCCAATTCAAGCTGGAGGTTTTATATTGGCAGCAGCTTCACGATGCCTCCGACCTAAAAACTGCCGTTACCTTTAAGCTGCGGGGAATGGAAATAGTCTCCAAGTGGCGAAAACACTATTTACAGGGCGGGAAATTTCGGCTCATTCGTGACAGAGATGGAAAGGTAAAACTGATGGAAAAGAAAAAACTGGTGGTTCATTCTGAACCACCGGTACCAGTTAAAAAAGCAGACAATCTTCCACAGGAAAGTTGAGGGGGAAACCTTCAGTGGAGAGCCTGTTGAACCTCCCCTCTGCTCCAGTCTCACGGCATTTACACTATACAAATAACAAGGTATAATTAATTTTAGGAAATGTCTAAGTTTCAGGCGGCGTCTCCCAAACTCAAATCCAGGAAACTGGAAATATTGATTAGGGAGGCTCTAAGATGACGAAGTACGAAAAAATTTCGTTAGCCATTAGTTTGGCACTTTTAATTCTTAGCCACAGTTTCGCAGGGGCTCAACCGAGACTCGCTAAAACTGCTGCGTCACTCGCAATTTTCCGGCTTATAGCCGTCGCTCCCTATCTCTTACCTTAAAATGTAATTGAGTAAAAAATGAGCCGCCACATAGGCTGACCACTAGTGACGGCTTTTAGTCTAAAACATGTGGAGACGACCAAACGAGCTTGGGCATTTCCGCCTTTTACTATACCACAAGCAGGGCTTGTCGTCAAATGATATTGCTTCCCTAGTAAGGAGCCATCTCCACCACTCCCCCTTAACAAGGGCATAAAGTTATTCTAAAATACAGAAAGGAAAATGCAAGGGGGAATTATGGAATCCACTGAAAGTGTGAAAAATCAGCGGCGGGCGGTAATTATTGGGGCAGCAGCCATAGGAAATTACGAAAAAATTGCTTCCTACTTGCAGCCAGACAGGGATTTTTACATGTACTGCGACGGTGGGCTTTTCCACCAAAGGCAACTGGAAGAGTACTGTGGACAAGCTCTATCCCCAAACTTAATAGTGGGAGACTTTGATTCCTACCAGCTGCAAAAAGGCTTTTCTCTCTCAGACTTTCCCTGCCAAGTAATCCAGCTGCCTCGGGAAAAGGACGACACCGACACCTGGTTTGCAGTAAAAGAAGCCCTCCGCCGTGGTTTTACGGATTTTTTGCTCCTTGGTGTGGTGGGACAACGACTGGACCATAGCTTGGGGAACCTGTCTATTTTGCTACATCTTCACCAGCAGGGAGTTCAGGCACAGCTTTTGGATGATTTTTCCCAGATGGAAATTGTGGGTAACACGCCAGTTTTCGTTTCAGCAGATTTCAGCTATTTTTCCCTGCTAAACATCTGCGGTCTTGCAAAGGAAGTAACCATTAAAAATGCCCAATATCCTCTGGACAAGGCTGAAATCAACTGCACCTATCAGTACGCCATCAGTAACCAAGTACTACCGGGACAAGTTGCTGAAATTACCGTGGGACAGGGCTCCTTGCTCCTGATAAAGGTTTGGTAAGGTGAAGTTTACAAAAAAATCCCCACAAGCCAGAAAACCTGTGGGGATTTAATATACTACTACTTCAATTTAGGTGTGATACAATACTTTTACTTCAGCAAAGCTCCTTCCAAATCCTGTAACATAATGTCCAAGGCAGTAATTCCACCTTCTGCAGTATACCAAACAGCAGGATTGTCCAAGTACACAATGTTTCCATTCTTGTAGGCATCAGTTTTCATAACAAGCTGGTTTTCGATAATTTCTTGAGCCAGCTTTGCCCCCTGAGCCTGAATTGCAGCGTCTCGGTCCAGTACAAACAGGTACTGGGGATTCAGCTTAACCAGAAGCTCAAAGGAGCTTTCGTTACCGTGGGTAGAAGTCAAATCACTGGCTCCAATGTTTTCAAAGCCAATTTCAGTTCCGATGATGGAGCAGCGTCCGTCATTTCCCAACACATTAAATCCACCGCTGGTACAAAGTCCAATAACAGCATTCTTGTCTTTAGCAAAATCTGCCAAAGCAGCAATCCGCTGGTCAAAGGTGGCCATAAGATTTTCCACCTCGCCTTCTTTTCCAAAGATAGAAGCAATAGTGGTGGCATTTTTGCGAACACTTTCTACAACCCCAAGATTTCGGTCAACTGCCAACTGCACCACAGGAGCAATTTTACTTAAAATATCGTAGGAAGCACTAAGACGGCCGCCAATAAAGATAATATCAGGCTCACTAGCCATAACAGCTTCTAAGTCTGCCTCCTTGATGGTGCCCAAATTAGCCAAGCTCTTGTTGGAAGAATAGGCATTCAAATATGGCAGAGTGGTACCAGCCATACCAATTACTCTATCTCCAAGATTCAAGGCATCAAGAATGTCCAAGGCAGCCATATCCAAGATGGCAATTCGCTGGGGATTAAAAGGAACTTCAACCTGGGTGGCGGCAAGATTGCCATCTAAACCAGTTACTGTTACAGTTTTTCCAGAAGGAGCTGGGGCAGCATCCTTTCCTCCCATGGCAAAAATACTGGCAGCCAAGGCCAGAACAAGTGCAAAACTACAAAGCTTTTTCATATATATCTCCTCTATTCACCACCCCTTAGGTGGAAATGTCCAAAAATAATTAGCACAGGCTAACTTTATACCGAAAGAAAAACCTGATTTTTTTTCATCAGGCTTCTTTTCACCCTAGTAATAAATACACAGGGGCTTTTCGTTAATATTCATAATCTCAAAATCTACATCGTAGATTTCAGATAATACTTCCTTTGTCATAACCTCTTCTACAGTACCGAATTTGGCAATCTGTCCGTTTTTGAAAGCACAAATGTAATCGGAATAACAGGCTGCATAGTTGATTTCGTGGAGAACTAGAATCACAGTCTTTCCCAGCTCATCGCAGAGACGACGCACCATCTTCATTAAGTTGGTGGCGTGGTAAATGTCCAGATTGTTGGTGGGCTCGTCTAAAAGCACGTATTTTGTGTCCTGGGCAATAACCATGGCAATGAGGGCACGCTGTCGCTGACCGCCAGAAAGCTCGTCCAAGAAGCAGTCTCGAAAATCCTCCAGCTCCATGTAGGCAATGGCTTGGTTCACCAGCTCCATGTCCTTCTGGGTAAGACGATTGCCAGAATGGGGAAAGCGGCCAAAGCACACCAACTCCTCCACCGTCAGCTTCATCTGGATATTGTTCTGCTGGGTCAAGATTGCCAGCTCTTTTGCCAGCTCCTTGTCCTGCCACTTGCTAATATCCTTTCCCTTGAACTCCACCATACCAGAATCCCGAGCAATCAAGCGGGAAATCATTCCCATAACGGTGGATTTTCCAGCACCATTGGGCCCGATGAAGGAAACTACCTTTCCCTGGGGAATCTCAAAGCTTACAGAATCCACCACCGTCTTTTCATCATATTTCTTTGTTATGTTAAAAATCTTCATATTTGCTCCACAAATCGCCATTAGCCACGTTTCTTTTTCATCAAAAGATACAGGAAGTACAAACCACCACCAAAGGTGATAAACACGCTAATGGGCACTGCATAGGAAAATACCTGTTCTACCACTACTTGCCCACCTACCAGCACAATGACACCTAGCAAGGCAGAGGCAAGAATCAAGTGACTGTGACGGAAGGTTTTCATCATCTGGCGGGCAAGATTTGCAACAATCAAGCCCAAGAAGGAAATGGGGCCCACCATGGCAGTAGCAGTGGCAATACACAGGGAAACTCCCACCAAAAGCCGCCGTACACTGGCATCGTAATCAATTCCCAGGTTAGTAGCCTGATGCTTTCCCAGGGTCAACACGTCTAGCAAGGCCAAATCCTTTCGCAAGAAGAAGGCCACGGCAGCTAAAACTACTACAGAAAAGAGAATGATTTCTCCATTTACATTACTAAAGCTTGCCACCAAAGAAGCCAACAAAGCGTCGTACTCGTTGGGATCCATTACACGAATCATAGTGCTTTGGATACTGCCAAAAAATGAAGTGAGCACAGTTCCAATCAGCAGCACGTACAGCACATTGTGACCAGTTTTCTTGAACAAGTAGCTGTACAGGGTTGTGGCTACCACCGCCATCAGCACCAAGTCCACACCAAAGGACAGGTTTGCATTGGTGGCAAGGAAGCTTGCAGAACCGGCTACAAAAACCGTGGCGGTGTGAATCAAGGTATACAAGGAATTCATTCCCAAAAGACAGGGTGTTACAATGGTATTGTTTACGATGGACTGAAACACGATGGAAGAACCACCAACGGCCACAGCGGCAATAATCATGGCCAGCACCTTGGGAGTGCGAATCTTCATGGCAAAGTTAAAAAGACGAGGATTGCTAAAATTTACCCCTACAAAGAAATAGGCTAAAATTGCAACTACAGCTACAGCAGCCAAAATCAACAGTTTTTTTCTTCCAGCCAAACGTCTTTGCTGAGAAAAAGACAATGTCTGTTTCTTAGTTTTTGAAGCTACGGCAAAGGCTCTTCTTCTGTTTGATGAAAGAACTTCCATGACAGGAGCAAATTCTTCCAAAGAGGCAGCTCCATTTTGGCTATAAATTTCTGTGGCCTTTCCCAGACTAAGTATTCTATTTTGGAAAGTTAGCTTTTGCTTACTCTTTAAATCCTCTTGGCGAGGAGAAGTTGTCTGTTCTTCCATCATTAGTTTTCTCCTAAATTCGTTACAGTTTGGCAACAGCTGCCACCACATGATTTGATTTTAGATTTGAATCGAAGGGCCTTGCGACCATGTTTCAGCCTGTAGAACAAGAGCCCAACAAAGAGCAGGCTTCCGATAACACCGATTACAAGCTCAATGGGAAGCTCGTAGGGAGCAATCACCACACGGGCAAGCATATCACAGGCCAGCACAAAAACGGCTCCAAAGAGGGCGGTATCTACCAAGGTTCCACGAATCTTGTCGCCCTTAAACATAGCCACCAAGTTTGGCACAATCAGACCGATGTAGGAAATTGCACCCACAACCACCACAATGCTGGCAGTAATCAAGGCCGCAATGGACAAGCCTAAAAACAGCACCAGATTGTAGTTCACCCCAAGGTTTTTGGAAAAATCCTTTCCCATACCTACAATGTTAAAGTGGTTGGCAAAAACAAAGGCCAAAATCACCAAAGGCACCACCATGTACACCAGCTCGTAACGGCCCTGAAGCACCATGGAAAAATGGCCCACCAACCAAGAAGAAAGGGATTGTGTCATTTCGAATTTATGAGCAAGAAAACTAGTAATTCCACCAATCACATTGCTGAACATGATACCGATAAGAGGAACCATAATCACATCTTTAAATTGAATCCGCTGAATAAACCACACAAAAATCCAGGTTCCAGCAATAGCACAGATAAAAGCAAACAAAGCCCGACTCCACAAGGTAGACTGGGGCATAAAAAGCAGGGCAATGAGGATTCCTAGCTGGGCAGAAGTGATGGTGGCTCCCGTGGTGGGTGACACAAACTTGTTCATGCACAGCTGCTGCATAATCAATCCCGAAACACTCATGCCAATACCTGTACACAGAATGGCCAAAAGACGTGGTAGACGGGAAACCACAAAGATACCCAACTGGTCTGCATCTCCTTGAATCAAATCAAAAAGATTGATGTCCAACACTCCAACAAAAAGTGAAGCTATAGACAAAATCACCAGCAAGACAAACAAAATGATTGTGGTAAGGTTTTCTTTTATACGCAATCTTTTCCTCGACGGTTTTACAAAGTTTTCATGATTTCCAAAAGTTAATCTAAGCTAACTCGTAAAACAAAAAAATCAGTTAGTAAAGATTAAAGTTAACCCTTGCTAACTGATACTAAAAATATCGAATAAAAGCTCTTTTGTCAAGAGTTAGTAGTAACTAACTTTTACTTTTTCTCCTAATTCCAGTTCGATATTTTGGGAACGAACTTGCTCCATGACTGCACGAGCCTGCTCTAACAGTGACACTTTTACGTCGATATAATACATCTTTCGGTCAATCTTTCCGTTGCCGCTAAAATCTCGAACGTCTAACTTACAGCCACAGCCTACAAAGGGGGGCTCCACATCGTAGGAACCACAAGAAGCCTTTATTCCAGCAGCCTGCAATCCCTCTTTTATCTTTGACCACAGAGGCTTATTTCGCTCCTTAAAAATTGTCTCTTTCTTTTCAAACAATGACATGTTTTCCTCCTCCTTCAATCATACCAAAAACTGGAAGGACTCACAAGAAAAATTTACGCTCCCAAAGTCACGCTACATAAACAACAAAAAATACAAAATCCCAGAAAATAAACTGGCTGCAATAATCCCCTGCACCGTGAGGTTTCTTTCAGGTAGCTGGATTTCAGAAGACTGTTTTTGCTCCAGAGCATTTCCTTCCTGACCAGCACTCCAGTACACCTGATACAGATGATCATCAAGAGTAGACATTAGCACCTTTATTCCCATAAATTTCTTATCCTTGCTGAACACCAAGCCCTCCTTTGTTAGCTTGTCCAAAAGGCTGAACATATCCACCACAAAGCCGCCCAGTTTTCCCGGTAGATGGAGCTGGGGAGACAAGGCCAACTGGGACAAGAAAACCATCCCTGCCAAGGTAAGGCCACGAATTAAGCCAGCTTCCAAAGCCCCAGCGGTAACGGAAAACCGTCCCCAACGAGCTAGCACCTGACCATGGGGAGAAAAAAGAGCAAAGAAGGTGATTCCAGCAATCATCAAAATCGAAGGCAAAAGCCGAAGCTTTCCACGGCGACTCAAGGCCAAAAGAAAAAAAACAAGGGCTTCTGCCACCAGCACCATCAATTTTTTCTGGAACAAAAAGGCGGGAAAGCTCACCATCACCGTAACAAAAAGCAGGGAGGGAGAAATAAGCCACTTCCAAAAACGGCTACAAACACTGGCTAAAGCTGAGGGCAACTTCATGTTACAGCCTCCAAACTCTTGTACCACCGAGAGATAGAAATAAACTTCTGGGCAAAAAGCCCCAGCAAAAGACCTGTCACAAGGCCGCTACACAAAAGCACTGGTGCAATATACCGTGCCGCCGTTCCAAAAATCAGATAGCGGGCCACCAGCAACTGAGCCCCATTGTTGCATAAGGCTCCAGCCACACTCATGCCCACTAAACTCACCAATGGCCGCTTTTTGTTCCTGACGCAACAGTAATACAAAATCCCCATGGCCACGGCGGCGGCACTGGAGCCAGCTGCAGAAAAAAGGAATACGTAAGAAAAAAGGGTGCCAGAAATCAAGCCCTGTACCAGGGTCTTTATCATCACCAAAAGTACCACCTCTTTAAGTTGCAGCTTTGAAAAGGCCAGCAACACAGATAGGTTCGCCAAGCCTAACCGCAAAAATGGTAATGGTTTTGGAATGGCATATTCCACCATGGATAAAAAGAGACACAATGCGGAAAAAAATAGGAGCCGAAACCGAACTTGCTCACGGTTTGTTTCGGAAAGACGTGATTCCATGGCTGTAGTATAGCCCGCAAAGTCTATCCTGTACAGAGCTTGTTCATTTGGCTACAAGGAAAAGAAGTATCTGATTTAATGAAGAATCCTTGGAAAGTTTCCCTCTGCCCTTCCCTTCCAACTTCATTTTATCGTATACTAAAGCACAGTTTAATTTACATTTAACTTCGACTATGGAGATTTTATGACAAGCATTAAAGATATAATTGGAAAGGAAATACTTTTTTTTGACGGAGGAACAGGCTCCCTTTTGCAGGCTCAAGGCCTTATTCCCGGAGAATTGCCAGAAACCTGGAATGTTACCCACAAAGAGGAGATTATCACCCTCCACTACAATTACTTTCGCTCCGGTGCCAACATCATCAAGACAAATACCTTTGGTGCCAATAGCCTGAAATTTCCTGTGGGAAAGGCTTTTACAAAGGAAGGCTTTGCCCTCAAAAAATCTAGTCAGCAGGAACAGCACCTTGCTACAGGCTGTGGCTGCGGTTGCCATAATCACCAACAGGCAGAACAAAGATTCCAGCCAGAATGCGAAGATTTTACCCTGGAACAAATCATTACCGCAGCCTTGGACAATGCAAACCAAGCCCGCAGCCGTATTGAAGCCGATACCATTTCTCAGCAGGAGCTAGAAGAACTACGGAAAAACAACCTGGTACCAGCACAGGAAAATCCTGCCCACCGCCAGCACTTTATTGCCTTGGACATTGGCCCCGCAGGTAAGCTGCTAGAACCACTGGGAGATTTGACCTTTGATGAAGCAGTGGAACTTTTTGCCCAGGTTATTCGTTGTGCCATTCCCGCTGACTTCTGTACTGGAGCAAAACTGCCCTTTGACCTTGTTTTGGTAGAAACCATGAACGACTGCTACGAAGCCAAGGCCGCAGTTATTGCTGCCAAGGAAGTAATGGAAGAAACAGGCACAAGCTTTCCTGTTTTTGTTACCACCGTCTACGATGAAACTGCAAAATCCCTCACCGGCTCCGACCCACAAACCATGGTAACTATTTTGGAGGGCTTGGGTGTTAGCGGTCTTGGAATGAACTGTAGCTTGGGCCCGATACAAATGGATCCCATTGTGGATATGCTGGTGCAGGAATCAAGCACACCCCTCATTGTAAATCCCAACGCAGGATTGCCCCGCAGTGAAGATGGCCGCACCGTCTACGATATTTCCCCAGAGCAATTTGCCCAAATTGTTTCAGGCTTTGTGGACAAGGGAGTTGCCATTGTAGGTGGCTGTTGTGGAACTACTCCAGAGCATATTTGCCGCTTGGTGGATGCCTGTCAAAATAAAACCTGCCCTGTCACCCAAGACAAGGGATTTTCCCGCATTACCAGCTACACCCGCACTGTAGAGCTGGGAGGAAAGCCTGTGTTGGTTGGTGAGCGAATCAATCCCACAGGGAAAAAGCGATTCAAGCAGGCTCTGAAGGAAAATGACCTACCCTACATCATTAACGAAGGACTAGCTCAGGAGGACAAGGGCGTCCACGTGCTAGATGTAAACGTGGGACTTCCAGAAATTGATGAGGTCGCCATGCTAAAATCCGTGGTAAAAGAATTGCAAAGTGTTACAGAGCTTCCCCTTCAGCTAGACACCTCTGACCCCATTGCCATGGAAGCAGCCATGCGATTGTACAACGGAAAGGCCCTTATTAACTCAGTCAACGGAAAGGCTGAAGTTATGGCTGAGGTCTTCCCCTTGGTAAAAAAATACGGCGGTGTGGTGGTAGCCCTTACCTTGGATGAAGATGGAATTCCAGAAACAGCGGAAGGTCGCATTGCCATTGTAGAAAAGATTTACGCCACCGCCGCCACCTACGGCATTGAAAAAAAGGACATTATCATTGACCCCTTGGCCATGACCATTAGCTCCGACACCACCGCCGCAAAGGCCACCTTGGACGCATTGCACGCCGTAAAAACTCGCTTTGGCGGCACCACCATTCTCGGTGTGTCCAACATTTCCTTTGGTCTGCCCCAGCGAGAATTAATTACTGCCGCCTTCTTTACCATGGCCATGGAACGGGGCCTCAGTGCCGCCATCATGAATCCCAATGCCACAGAAATGATGAAGGCCTACACCTGCTATTGCACCCTCCGTGGCTTTGATCCCAACTGTAGCCAGTACATCGACTTTGCCTTAAAATATCAGGAGCAAGAAGAAGCCAAGGCTGCAAAACTAGCTCAAAGTGCCACTGGAAGTGGAACCTCCTCAGCTCAAACCACAGCTGGCTCAGCAGATGGAAACAGCATCGTTGCTCCCGACGGAACAGTGCTGAACAAGAACACCTTGCAATACGCCGTTGTTCGTGGCCTCAAGCCAGAAGCTCACCAGTACACTGCAGAAATGCTGACAAGTCTGGAGCCACTGGATATCATCAACCAGCACCTGATTCCCGCCTTGGACATTGTGGGTAAGGGCTTTGAAACAAAGAAGCTCTTTTTGCCCCAGCTTTTAATGAGTGCAGAGGCTGCCAAGGTTTCCTTTGAGCTACTCAAGGAGCACATGATTAAAACTGGTACCAAGGGAGAATCTAAAGGAACCGTTGTGCTAGCCACCGTAAAGGGAGACATCCACGACATTGGTAAAAACATCGTGAAGGTGCTGATGGAAAACTACAGCTTTACCGTCATTGACCTGGGACGAGATGTGGCTCCAGAAAAAGTGTTGGAAACAGTGCAAGAACATAACATTAAGCTGGTGGGGCTTTCCGCCCTCATGACCACCACCGTTCCTTCCATGGAGGCCACCATTAAGCTGTTGCGAGAAAAAGCCCCTGGTTGCACCGTTTGCGTTGGTGGAGCTGTTATGACACGAGAATATGCCGACATGATTGGAGCCGACTTCTACGGCAAGGATGCCCTGGAAACAGTCCGCTTTGCCCAGGAGTTCTTTTCATAAATCTGCTTCCACAAGCTTTTGTATTTTCTAGTAAGTTTAAAAAATTACGGAGATTTCAAGTGATACTTTAAATCTCCGTAAAAAATTTTATTAAAAATCTAATCTGAATGCTTGTTTTTTTGTATTAAAAAGCTCTGATATTTGGGAAAAATTATAGAATCCAAAATTTTTATATGATTCATAATAATCTCCGCTATATATTACAATCCCATCATTTGAATCACTAAAAATATC
>JAZQSR010000087.1:0-1749 GCA_045630225.1 Treponema sp.
AGCATATGTTAGTTCATTTAATGCATTACTTAATATTGCCAACTGTTTTTCTGTTGGACTTGTTTTTTTTAATTCAAAACTAGAAATCAGAGCAGGGCTTAATTGTGCCTTTTCAGCTAACTTAATTTGACTTATTTCATATTTCTCACGTCTAGCTTTTATTATTTCATATGTCATTTCTGTAGACTCCTAAAATCATTGTATCAAATTTGTAGCCTATTGTCTACAATTAATAGCAAAAAAAAGCACCCCAGTGCGGGCGTCCACATAACAACTGGTTGTACCGCAGCGGGCTTGACCCGACATCCGATTTGAAGTGCATGTTATCCGCATTGTGAACCTGGCCTTGTCTCCAGCAAAAAAGCACACCACCACCTACAAGTACGCTTTTTTTAAGGCGGTATTGGACAATCTTTTTAACGTGGACTTAGAAAATCATTTTCTCAGTTATGATGCCATTGCCCTGCGGTTTACAGAAATCTACTGGAACTTGGTGCTGAACTACCACTTAAAACAGATGCCCACTTCCCAGCGTGCTACCATGACGGCGGTGGAACGAGTGCTTTTTGATTTTTGCAAGAAATATGGCTTTAACCATGAGAGCAAGGGCTCAATCTTTCCCTTCGAGAGCCTGAGACAAGATTTACAGCTAGAACTTTCCCGCAAGATCCGAAGCCAAATGCTCAAATACGTGGTGGGAGCCTTTTACACAGATACGGAAGGCCAGCTCTATTCCTTCAGCAAAGAAGAAGGGGGCATCCACTTTAACCCAGATGCCTACACCGCCTGCATCAAGTTCAAGACGGATTTTGAAAAGATAAATTATTACGAGTGGATAAAATACCTAGAAAAGGTGAATCGGGAAGAAGATGCCTACGCTCTGGCAAGCAAGCTTGATGCCTCCACGGAACGAAGTAATCTGAGCCTGTATCGTGAAACCCTCCTTCAGTTTGGTCAGCAACATTGCTTTTACTGCCACAAAAGCCTAACCCATGAAGCAACCACCATTCCCGTAGACCACTGCATTCCCTGGTCCTTTGTAAAAGACGACAAACTCTGGAACTTTGTCCTTTCCTGCCCCACCTGTAACGGAGCCAAAAGCAACACCCTTCCAGCAGAAACCTACCTTGCAGACATAAAGCAACGGAACCGCTCCCTACTGCACCTAGACCTTCCCTTAGTCAAAGAAGATTTCAAGTCCTACAGCCACGCAAAACTAGAACAAATGTACCACTCCGCCATCTTCAACGGCTTCCAGTCTGGCTGGAAACCCCGCACCATACTCCCCCTCCCCACCTACGGCTTTGGTGATGGAGGATATTCTGCTGTAGCGGATGGGGAGTGAGGAGGGAAAGTGATTAACCAGCACCTAACTTGTGTTTAAATTATGAAGTTATTCTCTCGGATTACACATAACTGGTGTAAAAAATTTCAGTATCGTAAAGACAAGAAAAATAACTTTTGTGGCATAGCTTTTATCGACTTTGAAAAAAATTATGTATTTATAATCGTTCATAATGCTCTTTGGCTTTTAATTTCAAAGAATCATCAATATTTCGAGCATTCATTATGATTTCTAAAGCTTCTTTTGCAAGACCCCGTTTTATTATCCCTTTTCCAGTAGACGCCTTAGAAGCCCTACTATTTTCTTTAAATTTTTCATATTTTTCAAATAAAGACTTTATATCACCTGATTCGTATCGTGGATTATTATAATACTCAAAATATTTTACAAATGTTTCCATTCCA
>JAZQSR010000088.1:0-1633 GCA_045630225.1 Treponema sp.
ATACCCTATAATCTTCCTATTTTTCCCTATCATTTCCCTATTCCCAATTTAACTGTTGGGAGTAAGAAATGGGAACACAAAAGAAGCTGCAAAGGTTCTCGCTGAATCTCATAGTTTCTCGTTGCTGACGAGGTTAAATGAGAAGATGGCGAGGAAAACAGAGAAATGAAAAGGAATGGTGATGCTGGGAAAATGGAGGGATTTTCATGCAGAATTATGGGGAGAAAATTTGTTGAGAAATGCCCTCTCCCTATTAAAAGTTGAAGCTAAAATGATAATGGGGAAGTATAAGGTTTGATGGGAATGTTGTGGGAAAGACGATGGGAAACTTTGCCCCTTAGAGAATATTTTGTTTACCCTATGACATATAGCTTTATGAAAAGGCTGTTTTTAGGGGCGTAAACGCCCCCAAAAAACTAAGATTTGGGAAGTTTTTGGGGATTTGGGCTTTCAAAATCATTTTTGATAGATTTTTGGGAAGTTTTTGGGAGAAATTTGGGGAATTTTTGGGAGGTCAAAAATGAGAAAGAAAACCTACAAAGGTAGATGTGAAAAGCGTTCCTTGGAGAAATTCACCAGCATTTGCAAAACCTATGACCCAATACAATCTGCCTACGCTAATATCCTGGTTAAAAACAAGGACATTGCCGAAGTCAGATGCAATGTAATTCTGGACGATGATTGCAGCGAATACATGACTGATTTTGTCTGCACAAAAACCAATGGTGATTTGATGGTGCGAGAATGTATCAGCACTAAACTTTTGGAAAAACCGTTATCTATGAAGCTGTTGGATATGAGCCGCACATATTGGCTGCGGCATGGTGTTTCGGATTGGGGGATTGTTGTTGATGCTGCTGAAGAATGAAAATCAAATTATCCGTGTACTGAAATCCCATGACAACAAAGCCTTGGTGATTGACTGCATTAAGAGAACAATGCCCAAATGGATGGATTCAGCTTCTTTGTCAAATTATGATGATTGCGGCGAGGATGAAATGTACGAGAGAACAGAATATCCTTTTGGCAGAGAACTAACCCCGAAAGAAGAGCGTATTGCCCAGGAACGCTTTACTATGATTTCTGGAGTGCTGCCTTTTATAGGCAACGAGCAGAAGCGCAGCCAAATGATAGACTTCCTGTCTGAGCATTGCAGTAAACAAACTATAAGGAAGTATCTCTGCATTTACTTGGTCTACCAGGATATTGATGCCCTTGCCCCACCGCCCAGAGCAGAAAAGGAACTGAGTCAGGACGAAAAGCATATGCGTTGGGCATTGAATAAGTTTTTCTACACCAAGCACAAAAACTCATTGAACACAGCTTATACGCTGATGCTCAAAGAAAAGTATTGCGACCAACAAGGGCAGCTTGTAGCAGCATACCCAACCTTTGACCAATTCAGATATTTCTACCGCAAGACAAAAAAGATGCAGCAGTTTTATATATCCAGGGATGGTCTGAAACACTATCAGCGGAACAACAGGCCGCTGCTGGGTGATGGTGTTCAGCAGTTCGCCCCTGCCGTTGGTGTTGGTATGCTGGATTCCACAATCTGCGACATATATCTTGTGGACGATGGCGGTAAACTGGTAGGCAGGCCAGTTATGACAAGTTGCATTGATGCCTTCAG
>JAZQSR010000089.1:0-19929 GCA_045630225.1 Treponema sp.
TTGAACTTCATCTATAATTATAGGTATAGGATGATTTTTGAAAAAAAGAGCTGAATCACTTTGTGCAAGGGAAAGTTCTGAAAAATCGTCCAAAGTTACATATTCATATTCCGAAAGATATTTTTCCTTTAACAAGGTTGATTTTCCTACTTGCCTAGAACCAGTTATTAAAAGAACTCTAAACTGATTTTTCATTCTATGAATATATGAAATTATATGACGGTTAATAAACATATTTTCACCTCTTTCCGACTAATCTGAAGTATAATTCCCAAAAAGTCAGAAGTCAAGATATTTTACTACAATAATTTTCTGTGATCTAATACTAATAAAAACGGAAGTGCAAGCCAGTTCACCATTCCCTACGACAGACAGCAGCTGGCAGACTACCTGTGCGTGGAACGAAGTGCCCTTTCTGCTGAAATCAGCAAATTACAAAAAGAAGGAATACTGGAAAGCCGCCGCAGCTGGTTCCTGCTGAAAAACGAAAGCTGGACTGGTGAGTAGGTAGTGCTGTAAATCCAGCTGTCTTGAATAATTCCCCCTATCCCCTCGCTATGTCGAAATCCTGAAAATCACCTATTCCCTTGGAGCTGTAACACCTTTTCCAAGTAGCGGGCAACGCCGTCCTCATTGTTGGTACAGGTAATGTCCTTGGCAGCGGCCTTGATTTCTGGAATGGCGTTTCCCATGGCAATACCATAGCCCACGGTGGAAATCATTCCTAGGTCGTTAAAGTCGTCTCCAAAGGCCATGATGTGTTCTAGGGGAATGGAAAGCTCCTGGGAAAGGGTTCGGGCGACTGTTTCCTTGGTGGCGTTGCCGGGAGCAAAGCTATGCCAGGGCACGTCAGAAAAAAGGATGGCATGGCAGTGGGGAACCACTTGGGCAATGGAGGCTGCCAGGGCTTTGTGGTCAGTTTGCACGCAGATTTTTAATGCACAGTGGGGAAAATCCTTAAAATCATGCTCCAGTGCTTGGGGATGGAACATGACAGACTTATCATCTCCCCGATTCCAAAACAGCTGGTTTTCTGTGTCTACGGTAATTTCACAATCTGGGCCAATAATCTGGTAGGCGGCATTTAGCAGGGCCTGGGTTTCTTGTTGGGAAAAGCCTTGATGGTGGATAATCTTTTCTCGGTACTGAATGGTGGCCCCGCCGTTGGTGGCCACAATATCTGGCTGCACCTGGGTAATCAGGTGGTGAATGCTGGTGTTTCCACGGGAGGTGCAAAATCCAATGAGAATGCCTTTTTGCTGGCAGTGCTTCAGCACCTGTAGTGTGTAGGGAGAAATGGTTTTGTCGTCCTTAAGCAAGGTTCCGTCTAGGTCAATTAGCACTAGGCGGGGCGGTGTGGAAATTGTCAGGTTCATGGAATCATGATAGTGGGAAGGGCTTTTTTGGTCAATGTTGCTGAAGGAGAGCGAGGATGGGAAGGTGGGGCGGGGTAAGGTCTGGTGCCAAGGAAAAGCTTACACTTGACAGATTGACTTTCTGATGGTAAGCTAAATTTAGCTAAATATAAATTATTTTGGCTAAATTTTACTGCGGAGCTTGCCATGATTTCTGTTTCTGTAGGGGAAGCTAAAAATCAGCTGCCCAAATTGCTTCATTTTGTGGAAGAAGGTGATGAGGTGGAGGTGACTCGTCATGGGAAGGTGGTGGCCTATATCAGTGGCCAGTCTGCTTCTGGGGAACGAGGTGCAGCCTTTTTGCAAGGGATTTGTGCCTGGAGGGAAAACTATGGTGCATTGTTTGAAGACGGTGAAATCGATGCCATCTTTAATCCTGCTTCTCAGGAGGCTGAAGGATTTCTAGTGCGACACGGGGAGGATTTTCTATGACTCCACCCTTGGTGTATCTTTTAGATACAAATATTATTTCAGAGCCAACAAAGCTTGAGCCTTCCTTGACAGTGCTGCATCGTATGGCAGAAACACTGGAGCGTTCCTGTATTTGTTCCATTACCTGGGCAGAAGCTATGACGGGAGTACAAACGCTAGTATCTGGTAAGCGTCAGGAAGCCTTGATGAAGTTCCTCGTGGACAATATCCAAAAGAACTATGAAATCATTTCCTTTGACTCCTCCTGTGCCATGATGTATGCCCATTTAGTCAAAAGTTTGAAGGAACGAGGACGGCTTGGCTCCACCTTTGATATGATGATAGCTGCCTGTGCCATTGCAAACAACTTGATTCTCGTTACCCGCAACGTGGCAGACTTTACTCCCATAACGGAAATTGCTCCCCTAATGGTGGAAAATTGGTTTTAGCAAAGGGGATGGAAAAGTACGATGATACCGATTATTCCACTAGAGCGGCAAGTTCCTCCAAATTTATTTCCGAGCAGCCCTGGGTAATGTCCACCACAGTGCCAGTACGCAGGTAGTAGAGGCTACAGGTAATGGTATCCTCTGGCACACTGAAGATGGCGGCGGCGGCCTTTCGGTAGGCTGCTTGTTGGGGATAGTAGAGCTCTGGCTGCTGCTGCTGGTCGGTTTTGTAGTCTACAATGTGAAGCTGTCCTTGGTGGTCTTGGTAAATCAAGTCCATGGAGCCATTGATAATGTAGTCTCCCAGACGGAGCTTGAAGGTAAACTCAGTTTTTCTCCAGCTGGCCTCCTTTACAGCCTCTCCTGTGGGGGAGCTCAAGAAGTTAGCCGTCATGGTGGAGCACAGCTGATGGAGCTTTTGCTGGTGGGCTGGGCTCAGGTGCTGGAGATAGCGGGTGGGAATGATAGGCTGTTGGTTGTTCAAGGCTGCTTCCAGATACAGGTGGGCACAGGAGCCAAAATCAGCATAGGTAAAGGCTGGATTCCCGTCGGCCTTTGTGGTGCTTGTTACCAGCTGAGCAATTTCACCGTAGGCCTGGTTTTCCTCCTTGCCTGTGGTGGGAGTTTTTTCTGGGCTAGAGTTAGTGTCTGGCTCCTGCCAGTATTCTGGGCTTTTGGGAGCCAGATGGCTGGGACTACGGTAGGGATTTGCCTCTTCCACTGGAAGAATTGCCTCTCCTTGGTACAGGGGAGCCACTGTCTGAGCCAGGTGCCAAGGGCTAGAAGTGTGAACTGGTTCTTCTTCAAAATCCTGTTGCTGAGGAGCTGAGATTTTAAGAACTTCAACATCCTGCTGAGTAACAAAGGGAATCCATTCAGCGTCAAAGGGAGAGTGAGGTTCAAGGATGATTTTTTCTTCCAAGGTTGCGTTGCAGTTGATTTGAGGAACCAAGAGCTTGAACATGGTGTTTGAGCTTTCAGATAGCTTCAGTTTACCGGGATTATCCTCATCGAGGCTACCGGGGCAGGCGGTGATATAAACTTCATCCTCGGCTCTAGTGAGGGCTACATAAAGCACCCGTCGTAATTCAGCCCGATCTTTTTGATTGTCTTCTTCCTGTGCATCTTGATAGAAAAAATTCGACTTACTGGTGTCACCTGCAAATTGGGGCAGGATGGGCAGGTTCAAGGTAATGCCCCACTGGGAATGAGGATAAACGCTGGCATCGTTTTTATTTGTTTTTGGCTGGCCATTGCTGTTTACCAAGAAAACCACAGGGAATTCCAAGCCCTTGCTTTTGTGAATGGTCATAAGCTGCACACCAGGTTTTTGCTCCAGAGGAATGTCTATGTCATCAAATTTACCCTGGTTATCCACCTGATCCTGCAAGGACTGGACAAAGGTGGCCAAGCTTGTTCCGCTGGCATCGGCCTGGGCTGCTAAGTGAAAAAACTTGTCGTAAAGGGGGGCGTATTGCAGGGCCTGATCTTGCTCAAGGATTTTATAGCGATAGCCCAAGTTATACCACAGGTGGCTTACCAGCTGGGCAATGGGCATAGTAAGGGCCTGCTGTGCCAGCTGATGGTAGGTTTGGCAGGCCTGGATGAAGGATTTTCTTTCTTCTTCTGTAGCAAGGAGATAGCTATCCTCCTGATTAAAGATTTGTGGTGTACCTTGATCTCCAGCTCCGTTTAGGCTCCCAGCCATTAATCGCTCCAAGCCCCCAGCACTGATTCCCACCAAGGGAGAACGCAACAGGGTGCTGTAGGCCGTCTGGTTGGAAGGATAGAGGCACAGGGTAAGAAAACTTAGCAGGTCGTTGGTGGGGGCATCTTGAAAAAAGCCCACGGTGGATTCTGCCGTGTAGGGAATGCTTTGGAGCTTGAGATATTTTTCGTACAGGTGCTGCTTTGTGGTGGTGGCAAAGAGAATGGCAATGTCAGAAGGATTACGTCCCTGCTGAATCAGCTCCTTGATTTTTTTTGCCACAAAGAAAGCTTCGCAGTGATCGTCAGGAAGGAGATGCTCCATGGAAATATCCTTTGGCAAAGCAGCTTCTTCTGGTTTGCGGTACATACAAAGATGAACACGGTGCCGTGTTGCATCCTGTTGGCTTTCACCCTCTATCTTTTTTCCCGCCAAAACTTTTCTGTAGGTGGCCTCATACTCTGGAGTGGCTTCTTCATCTGGCATAAAGATGGCCTGGGGATGGAGATGCCCCTGTCCTTCTGGGCCGTAGGGAAGGCCACCAAAGATGGTGTTAAAGGCTGCAATCAAGGTGGGGTGGGAGCGATAGTTGTAGGACAGGCTCAAGGTGCCCCCAGTTTGCTCCTGGCTTGAGGGGGTGGAATCTGTATTGCCCAATTCCTTTGCCAGCTTTCTGATAACGCTAACGTCGGCTCCTCGGAACTTGTAGATTGATTGCTTTTCGTCTCCTACAAAGAAAAGCTTTCCTGAATCCAGGTCTTCCACAGGAACGGAAGGGGTATTGTGACAGTCTGATTTTTCTGCCAAAAAATAGAGTAATTCTTTTTGTAGCAGGTTGTCATCCTGAAACTCATCAATCATGATGGCCTTGTAACATTCCTTTTCTGCCTGTCGTACCTCTTTTTGATTTCGTAGGATTTCTAGAGCCAGCTGGGCTGCATCGGTAAAGGTCAAGATTCCCGCCTGTCGCTTGCTTTTGTTGTATTGCTGCTGGAACTCATCTAAAAGCCTTGCCACCTGCAAGACATCCTGCTTCAGACACAGGAAATTAGCCAAGGAATTCAAGGCAGGCTGAACTGATTCCCGTAACAATTTGATTATAGGAGTCCAGGGCTTGTCGTTTCGCTGGCCTTGGAGGTTCAAACCTGAAATCTTCTTTGCTGCGGCACAGAATTGCGCCAAGGATTCCTGCTGATTCGGAAGGATTTCTTGCTGAAGGCCAGTCTCTGTTTCCCAGTCTGAAAGAAAGGAAAAATCCCAGTCAATCTTTCGATACAGGCCAAGGGCTGCAATGAGCTTTGGCAAAAAGGCTCCGCTGATTTTATCTAAATCTTGAATGATGGCTTCCAGTTCAATGACCTGTTCTTCTAGCTGTTGGGCCTTGATCAAAAATTCCCTTGCTGCATGGCGAAGCTGCTGTTCCAGCTGCTGAGAAAAGTCTATGGGATTGGCCAAGGATGAGTAGTTGGTAATGGTTTGGGCAAAAAACTCCTCTGCCAAGGTGTCCAGCCGGGAATAAGTGGTGGTGGCCATTCGCTGAATGGTGGGATCGTGGCGATGGTCCAGCACAAAGGGCAGGGCTTGCTGGTGTGCCATGGATTTTGCCTGCTGATTGTCTATGGCAAAGTCGGGCTTGATGCCGTAGTGATTTACCGAATTCTTGATGATGCTGGAGCAGTAGGAGTCCAAGGTTTGAATGCGGGCGCCATGAAAGTCGGCCACAGCCTGACGAGCCTCTGGGCTTTCAAAGCGATCTGCAATTTCCACCAAGGTTTTGTAGATACGGGAATACATTTCTGATGTGGCCTTGCGGGTAAAGGTGAGGGTGAGGATTTCTGATACCTTGTATTTTTTGATGCACACCAAGTAGCTGTAACGACGAGCCAGCACAAAGGTTTTTCCCGCTCCTGCACCTGCTGTGGTAACGGTGTTGGTGTTACAGGTAACGGCGGCCTGCTGTTCCTGGTTCAAGCCGTCTTTTGTGCCGTCTCCCTGCAAAAGCCATTGCTCCAGAGTCAGTGTATTTGTTGTTTTCATGGTTTCTTCTTGTGTGTTTTTGCTGCTCATACTTTCTCTCCTCCAACAGTGTAGGTGGTTCTGCAAATCCGCTTCCAGGCACATTCCTTGCAGGTATCGTAGTCTACCTGTGCCAGCTGGGGGAAGGTGCTGGTGGTAATGGCCGTGGCAAAGTCCTTCACATACTGAAGGGTAGCGGCTACTGTGTAATTATAGGGCAGGATGTCCTTTGACTTTGTGGAAACAAGGATTTCCCGCTGAGGAAGCTTGGCACTTTCAAAGCCAAAGATTTTTTTCAGCTCGCCGTCCTTGATGGTCATAAAGGCTGCTGAATCGATGGTGCGATCTGGATACAGGGCTTCATACAAGATGCAGTAGAAGGCCATCTGAAAGTTTGCCAGTGTTCCCTGCTCATCTACCGTGCTTTCTGCTGAAGAGGGTGTATTGCCTAGCTTAAAGTCCAACAGAATGAGACTATCTTCAGGACTATTCAAAAGGCAGTCTAGCTGACCAGTGAGTACAAAATCTTGAAGTTCTTGATAAAGTGCCTGTCGTTCCGCTGGTGAAGAAGGAAAATCGGTACAGCTGGCTGGAATATGGCTCTTTTCCCAAAGTTTCTCCAAAAGGCTATCTAGCTGCTTGGGCTGACAGGTGATTTTCTCCTCCAAAGCCACCACTTGGTAATGGGGAAATTGTCTACACAGGCTTGTGATAAATGCTTTTGCTGTGGCGGTAATGGCATCCTTTTGAGCCAGCAAAAGCTCTTGAGTCAAGGGAGAAAGTTTGGACTGGCTGTGCAAGACCTGGTTCACCGCTTCTTCTAGCCGCTGCTCTTCTTCTGGCAAAAGATATTCTCCCTTGAACTGGTCTGTTTCTAGGGGCACAATGCCATTGCCACACCGCTGTAGGGGTTCCAAGTACTGGCGGATAATTTCGTGGTAGATAGTTCCCATCCAAGCGTCCCTCATGAGCTGGGCTTGGGTGTCTGGTTCCTTCAAGGAAAGAATCTGATTGAAGTACCATTTTCGGGGACAGGTAAAAAACTCATTGAGATGGGTTTGAGAAATTCGCAAGGGCTTGTGATTCTGGTGGCTGTCTTGAGGGAGGTAAGTTTGTAATTTGGCCTTGATTTTTTCCTCCCAGTGGGAAAAATGAAAATCCTGGGATTTTAAGCCAGCTACCTTCTGCACCCGTTGCTGCCAGTACTGAAAGCCTTCCTGCTGAATGTGGGTGGGAACAAAGTCCTGCTGATGCTGCTGTCCCTGTCGAGCAGCCTGAAAAATTGCTGCTTCTCCCGTGAGAAAATCCTGCTTGCTCAAGTCCTGTTCCTGCTTTACTGCCACCAGACCGTTGTGGGGAATTGCGTAGCCAGAAAAGCTTTTTTCCGCTGCGGTAAATCGTACCGGCTGGCTGCTATGGCCCTGATACAGGGCAATGAAGGCATCGGAGGGATTTATGTCAGTTAAGCCCAGTCGATTTCGCTTCAGCTGAGACAAAAATCCCAGTTGCTGAAACACCAAGGTAATGTCCGTTTGTGAGGCTCCCACCACAATGTGGCATCCTGCGGGAGCAGAGGCTGCCAGTCGGTAGGGCACCACAGAAACACCTCGCTCCTTTGTCTGGGCAAGATATTCCTTTTCTTCCAGTACTTGAAGAAAAAATCCAAAGGGATCGGGCACCTGAATCTGGGGGAATTCCTGCTCCAAGTCCATAAGTCCTGCCAATTCAGTAATACAACGACCTAAAATCAAATCACATTCACTGCTGGCCTGGCTCATATCCCAGAATTTATCCCGGAACTGGAAGTAGGCCTCCCGCAATTTTTCAAAGGAGGTAGCAGTGGAAAACCGCTTGACTTCCCGACGCAGGGTTTCGTACATGTTTTTTAGCCGCTCTTCCTGAGGCTTTTTCTTAAAGGCCTCTTGCCACACGTCTACAGTGGCATTTCCGTCCTTGTAGGAACACAGGCAGTTGTTTTCAATGCCAAAGGCAATGAGCTGCTGGTTCAATTCAGCTTCCTTCCAGGGAAGATGGTGATTTTGTAGCAGGTTGTTCAGGCTTTCAAAGGAAAAGTCCGAAGTAAGGCAGCTTTTGATTTGACCAAAAATGGCTCCCGCTCCATAGGCTGAAAGATTTTTTCCCGAACGGAAGACGGCTGGAATGGCGTACAGCTGGAATTCCCGCTGGAGATAGGGAGCCATGGCTTCCATATCTGGCACACTGACAAAAATATCGCTGTAGGAAAGGCCTTTTTCTTCCACCAGATTGCGGATAAAAAGGGCTGTTTCCCGTAGCTCCTGCCGTGCATTGTTATAGAAAATACACTGGGGCAGATTTTGGCTTGTAGCCCTGGTTTTTATCAAGGTAATGTGGGAGCTTGATTCTAGAATATGCTGATATTCGCTAAAGTCCGTAAGAATTTCTGGGTAAAAGATGATGTAGTGGTTGCCGTCATCGTGAAAGGGCGGCTGTTCCCAGGCAGGATCAAAGCGGTTATGCTCCTCAAGGAATTCGTGATAGCGTTGATGGAGTCTTTGCAAATCCCTGTCTTGGGCATCAAGCTCAAGTCCTGCTGCCTGATGATTTTTTCGCCAGGTTTCCAGAGAGGGAAGGAGGCCTGCAATCCAGTTGGTAAAGCTTTGGGCTTCCTGAGCAAATTGTGGATTAATGAGATTTTCAAACAGGGGCTCTTCATTGGCGGCCACAGCACGGGCATTTTCTTGAATCAAGTGGCTTGCAAAAATCTTTCGCATCAGGGAAGGAATACTGGCCTTATTCTGGTGGCGGGAACGTATGGCCACACTTTTGAAGCTGTCCCAAGCAATAAATCGTTCCATGGCTACTGCTGCCACGTGATCTAGCATTTTTTCTGCCCAAGCGGTGGCTGATAAACCAGTGGGAAAAACAAAAATCGTCTTTGGCTCTCCCAAATGCTGCAAAATAATTTCTTCCGTTCTAATTTTTTCTTCCATGATGCCTCCCAGTCAAACATAACAATTTTACTATGGAAGGCAAAATAAAGAAAGGGGACAGTTTGGTGGGGGTGGGAGGTGGTGGAGGAATTCCTTTCTTTTCTTCTTTAGGCAATGTGAAACAATGTGACGATAATGTTGGGCAATGTTCTGGCAATGTTCGGCAATGTTTGATATATTCTTTATAAAGAGGGGCTATCATGAAAATTACCGATTTGTATTCAGATGTTCTAGTGGAAGACACAAAATATGAGTTCAAGGCTGTTTTGAATGCAGATAATCCTGTGAAATGGGCAAAAACGATAGTAGCCTATGCCAATGGAGACGGGGGATATATTTTTGTTGGTGTATCTAATGAAAGAATGGTATTTGGATTGACTTTGGATGAAATTGATAGGACAAAGAATCTTGTTGCCTTGATAAATGACCGCCATATTTTTCCTCATGTAAAAGTTTCTTATATGATGAGAAACGTTGATGATAATGCAGAGCGTTTTGTTCTTGCATTGAAGATCGCTCCATCTGAATCAGTGGTACGATATAGAGAGGGGGATTTTAATGAAACAGTTTATGTAAAAGGAGATGGCAATTCTACTCCTGCAACACCAGAAGAAATCATTTCCCTTTCCAAAAGAAAATTTGGAGTTGATAATGAAACTACAGAAATCCTCTATTCTGAAGTTGATTGGTCTGATTATATCAATTTATGCAAAGAATTTCGGAGCGATAATTCAGCCCCCACAATAAAAGAGTTTCAAAACGAAGAAATCATATCTAAGGATGGATATGTAAAATCAGGATTCATCATGTTTAGGAATGATTACAATGAAGATGATTCTTTAGTTTGTTGTCGTTTGTGGAGGGGATGTGATAAAACTGGTGTGGTGTTAGACAGTGAGAAACTGAAAGGACCTTTAACAACAGTATTGCGGCGTACCCTAAATTTTATTGAACGAAATACAAAGGTTGGCTGGAAAAAAACAGCTGCTGGCGGTCGGGAAGAAATTCGCTCCTATCCCAAGGTTGCTGTTCGGGAAGCATTGGTCAATGCTATTGCCCATCGTGATTACTCAATAAATGGAACACAGATAGATGTAGATATTTATAGAGATAGAATAGATATTGTGTCTCCTGGAAATTGGATGCTACCGAAAGATTATAATGAATATCCAGCAGGTTCAATTCCATCAATCAGAAGGAATACAATAATTGCCGCTTGTCTTGATGTTGCAAATCTCATGGAGCGTGGTGGCACAGGGTTTCAAACAATGTTAGAAAGTTATAAGGAATCTCCACTGGATAAACAGCCATGTGTCATGATTTATGCTGGTTTTTTGAACTTGAGACTATTTGATACTTTATATCAAGGTGAGGAAGCCATTGTTGAACAAACTGACGCTGAAAAGATTATTCAACTTTTAAAGGAAAGTCCAAGAACGATAAAAGAATTACAGGCTATGACAGCTTATAAGAGTAGAAGTCGTTTCTTGGAAGAAGTTATAAACCCGATGATAAAGGCGGGAGAAATTTATCGTGACGGAAGTCCCAAATCTCCCCGCTCTTTATTTAGGCTGCAAGTTTAACGGTTCCGCTCCAACTTTTTAGCCTCCTCCCACAATTCATCCATGTGCTGAAAGTTTTCCTTTGTCATGGGAATGTTCTGCTCCTCCATGGTTTGTTCCACGTGGCGGAAGCGGCGGTAGAACTTGGCGTTGGTGGCAGAAAGGGCTGCGTTGGGATCCACCTGATAGTGGCGACACAGGTTTGTGACGGCAAACAGCAGGTCTCCCAGCTCTTCTTCTAGGTGAAGCTGAGCCGCATCCAGCTGTGGGGTGGAATGGGTGGTAAGGGCCTCGCATTTTTCCCCAGAAGAGGCTTGTGATTTTGTAGCTGCTTGGATGGCTTCTTTTTGGGCGGCGGCAGCTTGAACTTCTCCTAACTCCTCCATCACCTTTGCCATGACTTGTGGGGGGCTTTCCCAGTCAAAGGCTTTTTTTGCCGCCTTCTTCTGGTATTTCAAGGCTTTCAGCAGGGGAGGAAAGCCCTGAGGAACCTCATCTAGGATGGATTTTTCCTTGCGCCCCTCCACCTTTTCCTTGATGGCATCCCACTGGGAGACAACCTGCTGGCCAGTGGTAATGTTTTCCACCAGCTGAGAACGGCCTTCGGACTCCTTGAACACGTGGGGATGGCGGCGAATCAGCTTTTCTGCCACTTCCTGCATGACCTCTGCCACAGTAAAGTCTCCCTGCTGCTGGTAGATGTAGGAAATCAGCAGTCCGTTTAGCAAAAGGTCTCCCAACTCTTCCTTTGCATGGGCAGCATCCTGTTGGGTAATGGCATCTACTGTTTCAAAGGATTCTTCTATCAAGGTGTTTCGCAGTGAAAGGGGCGTTTGCTCCCTGTCCCAAGGGCAACCGTCGGGGGCCCGTAATCGTTCTATAACTGAGTAAAAAAAACTAAAAGCCTGAGCTGTATTTTCCATGGCAATCAGTGTAACACATCAAAACCATTTTTTCCAGAAGCTTCTGGTGAAAACACAGTCAGGCCGGCAGTTGGATGAAGCTGATGGGGTGGAGCTTCGCCCTTAGCAAACCATTAGGTAATTTGCCACTGCCTCGTAGGCAGGAAGGGATAGAGGATCTATGTATTTGTTGGAGGAAAGGGGATTGGAGGCGAACCTCGCTATCACCATCTCTGCCACAGGATCGATGTAAATGGCCTGTCCGTGGACACCTCTGGCCATGTATGCGTGGTGGCTATTGTGGGTAATCCACCACATGTTGCGATAGCTCCAGCCTTCCAAAGCTGGATACTCCTTGCTTTTTTCAAAGGCGCAGGTGTCGCCACCTTTTGTGATTTCCAGCACTGCCTTCTTGGGAATAATCTGGACGCCGTTCAGCTTTCCCTCACACCGTAGCAATTCTCCCAGCAGGGCCATGTCTCGCAGATTCATGTTCAAGCCACCACCTGCAAAGGCAATTCCGGCTGGATCAAGCTGGTAGTAGGCATCGTTGGCAGCTCCCATGGGTTGCCAAATCTTTTCAGAAAGAAGCTGGGCCAAGCCTTTGCCTGTAACTCGGCTAATAATCCAGCCTAGTACGGCGGTGTTTGCTGTCTTGTAGCCAAAGACTTCACCGTGGTCGTGGGCAGGATTTTTCTTTATCTGGGGAAGGTATTCGTAGTAGCAGCTGGGGCCACTATAGTTTGGGCCACGGAAGATGTTTCCAGACTGGGAGAATTTCCAGATATCGGAATTGGGGTCGTCGTAGTTTTCTGTAAACTGAATGGCTGTGGTCATTTCCAGCAGGTTCTTTAGGGTGGCATCTCCAAAGCCAGAAGCTTCTAGCTCTGGGATGTAGCTTGCTACGGTGCGGTGTTCATCAAGCTTACCCTCTGCAATCAAGACAGATGCCAGTAAGCCTGCCACGGACTTGCTTACAGACATGGCGGCGTGGTGCCCCCAGTGATTGAGCCCTGCAAAGTACCGCTCGTAGACAATGTGGCCACGGTGCAGGATGATGATACCATCGGTAAAGTTTTTTTCCAGAGATTCAGCCCAAGTGATGGAATTTGTTTCCTTCCAGGGAATGAAGGAAATGGTGTCGAGTTCCTTCATGGGCTTTACGTGGAATTTGTGGACACCGTCCTTTTCCTTGTTGCCCAAAACTTCCCGTGTGGGAATGAATTCTCTCATGTGGTTTACGCTGTATCGCAGGGCGGGAAACTCAAAGAAGGATCCGTCGGCAGCAGACAGCACCTTGTCCTTAGCAGGGGGAAAGCCCTGCATCCAGCCCATGGGGCCAGGATCTGTTTCATGGACACTGATATATTTTTCTGTTGCATTGTTCATGTTCATACCACCTGCACTAAAGGATAGTGGGTGCTTCCCGTAGAATGCAAATTTTTTTTGAAAATTTGCAGTAAAGGAGGAATTTACCACAGGAGTTGGAGCCCCTGAGCTTTGTATTCTTTAAACCACCTGTCACAAGAAAGGATTGTCATGTTGTTGCGAATAGCACTGTGAATTAACATTCGATCAAAGGGATCTCGGTGTCCTTCCACAGCTGCCAGTTCGGCGTAGGTAATATAGTCGTAAGGTGATGGGGTATGAATAGTAAACTCATACTGGTCTGCAATATTGGGCAGGTGGAGCAGGTGAAAATTGGTAAATTGCAATTTTCCCAACTGAACTTTTATAGCAATTTCCCAAAAACTGATGCTACTGACAAAAATATCTGTGTTACCTTGGCAAATAATGTCCAGCACCGGGGAAGATAGTTTTGTGGTGTCCATAATGCTCCACAAAAAGGTGTGGGTATCTAGCAAATACTTCAATTTTTTACTTCCTGTAGCCCTAAAAACTCCTCCATGGTGATTTTGCCATGGTCAATCTCACTAAAACTTGCAATGCCTTCTAGCGTGCCAATTTTTCGTGCACTTCTTTGGATTGGGCTTACATGGGCCACTGGCCGCTTAGATCTGCCATAGAGGATTTCCACTTCTTCCCCCTGCAACACGGAATCTAAAACTTGAGAAAACTGTGCCTTGAATTCACCTACCGTCATTTGTACCATAACATTAGTATAGTGTTAACTTGTCAAGTTGTCAAGTAAAGGAGGTGAATTCGGAAGTTATAATGTTAAGAATGGAACGCCAAATACTTTTTGTAGACGGTACAGCATTTCCAAGGTGGGATTTGTCTTGTGGGGATTTTCCAGCCGTTGGTATTGTTGGTAGCTCATACCTGCAGCAATGGCAATTTCCTTTTGGGTTCGATTTGACCGAGCTTGTCGCAGTTGTATGGCAAAGGCTAGTTTAGGGGAAACTTCTATAGGATGGCCTTCCTTATATTGTGGAGCGGGAATAGCAATACCATGATCGATGCAGACCTCCAGATTACCTTCTAATGCCTCTTTTGCCATTTCTAAAGCTTGTTCCATGGAATCTCCGAAGGTTCTTACTGTTGTCATGTCGGGGAAATAGACAGTATACAGGTCTGCTTCCTTGGTGATGTCGCAAAAATAGGTCATGAGTCTACCTCCTTGGGATTGATTCCTGCTTCTTTTAAAATTTGGTCAGCAAAGGTTCCCAAATCCTTGTTTCCGTGGACTGGAACTGTGACAGGTCGAGGAGCTCCTTCCTTCAAAAAGTGATGGTGAGAACCTTTTATCCTTACCAGTTTCCAGCCATTCTTTTTGAGAATCTTAATAACCTGTTTTGCCGTCAATCCCATGGAATTAGTATACAATATATATATTGTATTTGCAACACGGAATCTAAAACTTGAGAAAACTGTGCCTTAAACTCACCTACCGTCATTTGTACCATAACATTAGTATAGTAGTAACTTGTCAAGTTGTTTCCTCACACCGGAATCTCCAAGGTAAAGCAGCTTCCCTTGCCTTTTTCTGACTCCAGCTGAATGGTCCAGCCCAAGCCGTCGGCTACAGTTTTTACCACCGCTAAGCCCAATCCCTTGCCCTGGCTTTTCAGGGAATTGTCTCCGCGGAAGAAGGGGTCAAAGACGTGGGGTTGGTCTTCCTTGGAAATGCCACAGCCACTGTCTTGTACCTTCAAAATCAGGGTGTCGCTTTTAATGATGTTTTTGCCACCTCGCTGATTGCCTTTCTTCTTTTTGTGAAAGGGGGCTAGGGTGGCAGTTAATGAGATGGTTCCTCCTGCAGGAGTATAGTGAATGGCATTGCTACAAAGATTGTCTAGGACACGAATCATCAAGCTTTCATCTAAGGAAATTTGTAAGTCTGCAGGAAGCTCGATGGCGGTAGTAATGCTTCGGCCAAGAATCTTTCCGTCCTCGGTAAGTCGGGCAGCATAATCAGTAAGAAGGGGCGTAATGGAAATGGACTCCATGTTCTGCCGCCATTCCCCAGAATCCATCCGCACAAAATTGATAAGGTCGTCAATCATGGAGTCCAGTTGGTCCACCTTTTCTCCCACGATTTCCAAGGATTTTTCTATCATTTCTGGGGAGTCTGCCGTTCCGTCAAAGATAGCCTCCGTGTATCCCTTGATGAGGGACAGTGGGGTTCGCAGGTCGTGGCTAATTCCCATAATGAGCCAGGAGCGACGCTTTTGCTCTTCTAGCAAGGCCAGTCTCATGCTATTTAAGGAATTGGTGAGGGAGAGAATCTCGTTGTTGCCCCGCACTTGAATCTCCTTGTTCAAGTTGCCCTTGGCAAGGTTGCGTGTTTCCTTTTCCAGCACTTCCATGGAACGGGAAAGCACGTGGGAAAGGTAGATGATGCCACTGATGCAAAGAAACAACAGAATGCTAAAAACATTGACAATGGCTCTCAGTTGATCCACCACCACATTCCACTGGTACTGGTCTTCTCGCAAGAGACGGGTAATGAGCATAAGGTTGGAAGTGATGCTATTTTCTTCCCCTGTTTGAAATTGTCTGTCTATCTGATAGATATAGTCATCAGTATTGGCGGCAAAAACCTTCATCAGCTCTGTCTCTGTCAGGCTTGTTCCCACCTCAATGCCAGGAATGGAGGAAAGCAACACTTCTCCTTGGGCTGAAAGTACGGCAGCGTCTACGGATTGGGGCAACTGGGCAATGAAATCCGTTATTTGATTCCATTCCTCCTTGTTGGAATCAACTCCTTCTTGTTGGGAAATGCTTTCCCAGGAAGGAATGAAAATGTGGGAGGGTGAGCGGAACCAGCTGGAAAGCACCATGGATCCCAGCATGAATACAGGCACCAGGAAAAGTGCAATCAGCAAGAGGATGAACTGGGTTCTGATTTTCACCGGGCACCTCGTTCAATACCGTTGAATTGATAGCCCAAGCCGTGGATATTTTCGATGTATTTTGGCTTGGAAGGATCTTCCTCGATTTTTTTTCGCAATCGCTGGATATAGACTGCCACTGCAGAAATATCACCGTAGGCCCGTCCCCACACGTCATGATAAATGGCTTGGGCGGTGAGGGGAATGCCGGGATTTTTTACTAAGTGGGCAAGGATGGCAAATTCCTTGGAGGAAAGGGGAATTCGCTCCCCATTGCAGGTAAGCAGATAGCGGTCAAAGTACAAGGTATAGGGGCCGAACTGCACCGACTGTTCCTGGGGTGAGTTGTCGGTACTGGTATTAGAGGCTCGGCGCAACATGGCCTGAACTCTGGCCACCAAAACCTTGGGAGAAAAGGGCTTGGTAATGTATTCATCAGCTCCATCTCCCAGCCCTTGGATAATATCTTCTTCACTATCTCTGGCAGAGATAATGAGTACTGGTACCTGGCTTGTTTTGCGGAAAATCTGGAGGAATTCAAAGCCGCCCATACCTGGCAGGTTCAAGTCTAAAAGCACTAATTCCGGCTGGAAATTTTCCAAGGTGGCCAAGGCTTCTTCTCCACTTTCCACGGGACGGATTTCCATGCCTTCCTTGTTCAGGTACAATGTGATGAGGGCTGCCAGTTCAGTTGTGTCTTCTATCAAAAGTATTTTATTTCCCATCATTTTCTCCTTTCTGACCTGCTGTATAGAACTTGTCCATACTATGACATTGACGATAAATTTTGTTAAGATACTTTTAGAAAATCTAACAAAATATTATTGTAATTATCTTGTTTGTTTTAAGTTTAATTTAAGAAGATTTTTTATAATTTTCGATAATGAGGAAAACTATGAAGTTGTTTTTTCGTTTGGTGCAGTCTAGCACCTTTTTGTTGGCCTTTTTGTTCCTTACCAGTACTGTGCTGTGGGCTCAGGTCAAACCAGTTGCCTTGTCCCAGGATGATGCAAATCCTGGAGACGTGACTACTATAAATCAGGTGCGGTATATCAGTTTGGAAGAAGCCCAGCTCTTGGCCTTGGAGGGAAATGCCTCCCTCCGTTCCCAGCAATTATCCTTGGAAGCCAGCAAACGGGAGGCTCAGTCCCGCTGGAATTCTTTTTTGCCAGGAATCAGTCTCAGTGGAAGCCTTTCCAACAGCCACAACATTTATAGCCCTTCTGGCTCCAGTGCTGGAGGAGGAAGCGGGGCTAGTGGGAATTCCAGCTGGAATTGGAGTGCTTCCGGTGGCGTGAGCCTTTCTTTGACGGCAGGAATCCCAGTGCAGATGCAGTTGGCAACTCTTCGCTATGAGCTTGCCCAGACAAATTATGAAAGCCAGCGACAAACCATTCTCTCCTCAGTGGCCAGTTCTTTCTATAATCTTTTGACATCCACAAAGAATCTGACGGTGTTGGAAGCAAATGTATCCTTAACCCGCCAGCAGTATGAGCAGGCCCGATTGAACTACAATCGGGGACTCACTTCAGAGCTGGATATGCTTCGGGCCCAGTATGCAGCCCTTTCTGCAGAGCCCCAGCTGGAAAAGGCTCGTTCCCAGTATGACTCTGATTTGGCCGCCTTCCAGTTGTTGCTGGGGAGTCAAGAAAAATATATTCCTACTGGAGAATTTTCTCTGCAACAATTGCAACTGCCAGATGTAGAGAGTTTGATAGCTTCCTACCTTGAAAATCGCTTGGATGTTATCCAAAAACGACAGAGTCTGCGGGAAGCTGAGCTTACAAAGACTGCCCAAGTGCTTTCTGCTCGGGCACCTTCCATCAGTTTATCGGAAAGTATCCGTATGGGGCCCTCTGGTGGTGGCATGAGCGGAGAACCTTCTGTTTCAGGAAGTTTTTCTGTGGGAGTTTCCATTCCTGTGGACGGCTATATTCCAGGTTCCTCCAAGAGCCTTTCTGTAGGTAAGTCAAAGGATTCTGTGGAAGTAGCCCGAATCAATCTGGAGACAACCTTAGTTCAGGCTCGTCAAGATATTGTGAACACGGCAAAGAATGTGCAGCTGTTGTGGCATGCAGTGGAGATTTCCAAATTGAACGAAACTATTGCGGAGCGTGCCTACCAGCTTTCCCAGGAAGGATATCGAGCAGGCTTGGTCAGTCAAACTGACATGGAAAATAGTCGCCAGCAAATGGTTTCCGCCCAGCTGTCTGGAAGCACTTCCCAGTCCCAGTATCTAGTTGGTGTAGGAAATCTTGCCAATGCCTTGGGCTTGCAGGTGCAGGAAGTATACGAATTGTTTGGAAATTAGGAGAAGGAAATGAGCAAGGGAAAGAAAAGCGATCTTATTGGAAAGATAATTGTCATTGTTCTCATAGCAGTGTTTGTGGCTGTGGGAATTTTCACCATGATTGGAAAGAATGCTGCCGGTGGCATGGCTGCAGGAGGAATGCCCGGAATGTCCCGTGGTGGTGGCCAGGGAGGCAATCAGCCTGCAGCAGTTACTGTTTCCGTCAAAACTTTGGCCCCAGAAACCATCCAAAAGACGGTGCTGCTCAACGGAGATGTGGCTTCCAAAACACAAACAAGCATTTACCCAGACACTTCTGGCAAGGTAAGTCGCCTTTTGAAGAAGGTGGGAGATTCTGTTCGGAGAGGGGAGGTGATTGGCTATGTAGATCCTTCTCGACCTGGTTCTGCCTATGCGGTGAGTCCCGTTACCGCCACTGTTTCTGGCACGGTGATTCAGCTGCCCTTTAACGTAGGTGATACTGTCAATACCAGCAATGCCTTGGCGGTGATTGGCTCCTTGGAGGATTTGGAGCTGAAGGTGCGGGTATCTGAAAAATACAGTTCCTACCTCAAGACAGGGCTTCCTGCCTATGTTTCCCTTGTTTCTGCTCCCGATACCCTGCTTTTAGCCAAGGTGACTTCTGTAAGTCCTGTAGTCAATACTTCCAACAGAACTCAGGATGTGGTGTTGACCCTGGATCAAAAGTATGCTGGAATCCGTCCTGGAATGTTTGCCCAGGTGCGTCTTGTGGTGCAGGAAGCTCAGGATGCCTTTGTGGTGCCCCTTGATGCCCTGAGAAACTACAACGATGAGGCTGCTGTTTTTGTGGTTACCGCCGACAACATTGCCGTACGCAGAATCGTTCAAACAGGCTTGTCCAACGACAATGACATCCAGATTACTGCTGGACTTATGGCTGGAGATCAGGTGATTGTAGCTGGTTCCGTTACTGAAGGCTTGCCAGTTCGCATTGCAGGAAGATAATCATGAACATATCAGAACTTTCCGTACGTCGTCCTGTTACCATCACCATGCTCTATGTCTTGGCCTGTGTCTTGGCTTTGGTATATATTCCCCGCCTGGGAATTGCCCTCTATCCTTCCACAGAAATGCCCATGATTTCCGTCAGCACCTCCTATCCCAACGTGGGGCCAGAGGAAATTGACGCCAATGTTACCGATGTGATTGTCAGCAGGCTTAACAGAATCTCTGGCCTCAAGTCCATTACCTCCACGTCCCGCAATGGTCGCAGTCAGATTCGTCTTGATTTTGGCTACGACACCGACTTGGAGCAGGCAAAAGAAGATGTAACGGCTGCTCTGTCCAATATTTCCAACCAGCTGCCTGATGATTGCGGTACTCCCTCCATCTTTCAGTTCAATATGAATGCCCGGCCCATTATGCAGTTGGCAGTGGAAGGTGACGTGCCGGTGGACGAACTAAAGACCTTGGCAGAAAATGTGGTGCAGCCCTTGTTGGAGCGTGTTGATGGGGTTGCCACCACGGAGGTAAGCGGTGGTATTTCTCGCCGTATTGTGGTAGACCTGTCCCGAAACCGTCTGGAAGCCTTTGGTCTCACTGCCCAGAACATTCGCTCAGCCCTTTCTGCCAGAAACGTGCAGGTTTCCTCTGGAACCATCACCCACAACAACAAGGATTTCGAAATCGTTACCAATGAGTATTTCACTTCCTTGGAGGATATTCGCAACACCGTAGTCTCCACAAAGGATGGGGCTGCCATTCGCCTTGACGATGTGGCCAACATCTACGAAGACACCACAGAGCGCAGCGTCTACATCAACGGTGGTCCGGGGCTCTATATCAGCGTGTCCAATGAGTCTGGTACCAACGCTGCCACCATTTCCAAGGGAATTCGAGCCATGATGGACACCATCAATCAGCAAGT